>CAUYXQ010000226.1:0-2514 GCA_963577015.1 Candidatus Thalassarchaeaceae archaeon | reverse complement strand
TTCCGAGGAGTGAACTCCGTCCACAACTGGCCATTCTTGGTCATATTGTTTGAGCAAGCATTATCCCCCGTCGGGAGAGGATGTTGGTAACATGGGCGTCGCTGTCGATTGGCTAAATGGACAAGAGGATTTCAGTGGCGAGACTCTACTTTGCGCCATGCCAGGTGTAGGCGATGTTGGCAAATTGGTTGTTGATGCGGTCAATGAGAATCTCGATGGAGAACCAATTGCCAGACTGGTTCACCCCTCACTTCCTCCGGTGGCAATGATGGACGAGGACGGACTTCTCGCTCCACCTCATCTACTGATATCAAGAGTTGAAATCGATGATAAGGTATTTTTCACCCTAACCGGGGATGCACAACCGACAAGTGCCGAAGGACAATATGAAGTGGCGACTTGGATTCTTGAAGCTTTTTGCCACGGTGAGGTCATCACCCTTGCTGGTATGGCTAGTCCTCCCGGGCGCAAGGAGGTATTCGCCATATGCTCAGCCAAGGATTATCGTATCGAATTAGAGACAAAAGGAGTCGATGTACGACGTGACGAGCCAAAGGCTGGTGTGATTGGTATGGCAGCGATGATAACTTCATTGAGTACGATTCACAATGTGAATGCTTGTTGTGTAATAGCGACCACAATTGGCAATAGTGCCGATCCAATATCAGCACAGGGATTGCTTGATGCAATCAATATGTGGTGGGGATTGGCGATTCCAGTATCGATGGATGCGATGGACCGCTTGGTAAGTCGTCTTGCACAATTGGATAATGGCAGTGGCGAAGACCATGTCGGACAACTGCTTGAACAGCCAAATTCAATCTATATGTGATTAACCACCACTGCTGACCACAATCAGACTCAAGGTGATATCTTGTTCGATTATTGTATTGTGAGGCAGTATCCGTTCCTCATGACTGACAATAACCGTCGAGGGATGAATTTTTGCCGCCAATAATATATTTCGGATACTCTTGCCCTCATCTATTTCAATCGAGGTATCTAATCCTCCACCAATAAGGCTGACCTGCATGACCAACGCGAGGGACATCAGGCTTATGACGGTCTTGGGGGTGCCCGAACCCTGCCGAGTTCGCATAGCCTGGTATCGCGGTGGATTCGAAATCCACTGGGCCCTGCCCGCGAGAGTTCGAATCTCTCACTCGGCGCCTTTGCCAACATCATTTTTAGACTGCACAGGTAGGCGGTTAGTCTCTTAGTAGGCAGTGATCATCTCAAGCGATAGCACTATCGCTGAGGTAGTTGTGTGCAGAACGTGTTCTGCCCGTTTTGTACCTCGGAAGTTGCTGAGGGCACCATTCAGTGTCCTGAATGTGGCAGCGACCTTTCAGGAATCTTATCATTGATTCAAGCCTCAGAAGCCGAGACCACTGGTGAGGAATCACAGATCAACGTCTCTCTTTCTGATACAGCAATTGCCGGCGACGTCAATATCGTGCAACAACTACAGGCCGATACCGATGATATCGTTGAGAGATTGGTCGACCAACTCGACTGTTTCGATATCAATAAACCGGGGCTTTCAATACCAGAAGAGGGTTTTTCTCGCGTTGATATCGAAGCAGCAATACCTCTGGTGCGGGAGAATGCAAATATTCTCAAGGGAATGGCTTCACCCCACTTATTACAATTTGGCAAATTGCTCGATTCGATGGGCTGGCCTGTAATAGCCAAACGAGTAGGAAAACTACTACTCGAGCGAGAAGATGTCAAATCTGAGCCACTATGGTTGGCGAGAAGTCATCTTATCCTCGCACGTTCTTCGGCCGAAACCTTTGACCCAGCAGCCTGTATTATTCATGCTGATAAAGCCGCTGAGGCAGCGAAATCTGCTGGTCTAAATGACATTGAGGCTTACGCTCTATATCTTTCAATTGACAAGCGTAAGGACTTGGCTAAGGATTCATCTAGTCAAGGTGAGAGGGTTAGTGCTTTACTGGAATCGGCTGGGTTTAATCCTGGGGTTGCAGGCGCTTGGTGTCATCTGTCCTTGAGTCGTTATCTAGATGCGGTCAACCCCGATACGTCCGAGCATCACGAAGCGATGGGCTTCCAACACGCTAGTAACCACCGTGATATTGAAGCGATGGTCGCCACTTTGCTCGCTACTGCTGAAAACCGTATTTGGACGATTAAGGATAGTTTCTGGGAGAAGGTCAAAGAGGATTCTGAACTCAATGGTCTCGCCTCATATTCGATGTTAGTCGATCTCGGAAACTTCGTGCGCTCCGGCTCGGAACATCAATTATTAGCGGGAATCCGCACCTTGACTCGCCATGCAAAAGGTCGTGGAATGACCGAGATGCAGACCTTGGCGTCACTGGTTTCAACCATTACCGATATCCACGATATGATCAGCACCACTCAGCATGGTTCACAAGATAGACAGAGTATGATAAACACAATCCTTGGCGGTGAAAAGGTCAATGATACCTTTGATGAAATTCTGACAAGGTCCTACCAAGGATTTGATGATAGTTTGTTCTACCAATT
>CAUYXQ010000225.1:0-2534 GCA_963577015.1 Candidatus Thalassarchaeaceae archaeon | reverse complement strand
ATATCCATCTAAATCAGTATCGTGGTTATCGGCACTAACATTGGTCACCGAACTGGCAATTATTGAGATTAGCATCAAAGTTGTGATGAAAAAGGCACTGTTTCTCGTCGAGAGGTCCATGGTTACGCAGAATGAATATGAGTGATAAGACTTGCCTGTGAATTAGAATTGTACCCAATCCAATATTCTCGGTACGAATAAAGGTCATCTAATCCTCTGCCACTCTAACCACTCGGGTGGTTCGATAACCTTGTAGCATCTTGATGAAGCGGCGTTCTCTGAATTGATTGTCCAACTCGGTATCACCTGAATCGATTCTCAATTGATTTAATCCAAGTAATTTTGCAGGAGTTGCTATTCCGAGAATATCATCGATGCCTATTTTTCGTAACACCTCTGGTGATAATTGTAAATTGCCCCTTCCAATCAAAAAACCTTGACCGCCCATCGGTGAAAGCAGTAGTATTTTCTTGCCGGTATGGTCTTCGATTATATTCAACAATTGTTCCTCATTAAGATCACTGTATACCTCACCTCGATGGAGTATATCGATACCGAGTAATGTTAAATCATAGCCGAGAAAATTGCCCATTTCCTTTAGGGTTCCTCCGCTGCCCCAAATCATCATCAAATCCGAGTTGTCTTCAATCAAATCACCAATATGTTCGGACATGGCCTCGATGGTCTCGATTTCGCTCTCACGCTCGACCTGTTCCTTCGCCCCTTGCATCCATTTTGGAGAGGAGGGGGTAAAGGCCTCGCCATACATACGAACCTTCCATTCGCCGCTACGGTAAACATCCTCGTCGAGATCCATCACCTCGGTTCTTCCTAGCAATAACTCTCCACTGACAAATGCACAAACAACCTCTGCCGCAGCCTTGGGGGTCGTAGCAAAACAACCGCTATGCATCTTTACTCCGGCTGGAACTCCAACCATTGGTAATTCCTTACCGTCGAGTGCCTCGATGATATCGCGCGTGGTTCCATCACCTCCTGCATATAGTAATAGATCCACTTCAGGTAATCCAATAATGAACTCCTTTGTCGAATGTGCCGAGGTTTCCTCGGGGGTATCTCCGAGTGAGACATAATCACCCTCTATCCAATCTCCACCCATTCGCCCATGCAGCGCATGGAGTTCTATTCCAGTGCATTTCATCACAGCTAAACACTGATTCATTCGGGGTCCTGCTCTATCGCTTGCCCCTGCTGCCCGCGCTTCCTTAGCCCGACCATCGCTGCCTTTGAATCCTAATCGGCCACCTAGTCCAGCATCGGGATTGACCAGAATTGCGATGCGCATTGCTATGTACAGAAGGTGCGCACATTTGATTTGATGTGATAGCCTGAGGCTACCATGTCCGAAGAGGAATTGACTCTCGAGGCGACAATGGCCAAAGGCTTCGCAACGATGAAAACCATCGATGAGAGTGCACCTGATGAACAGAAAGAGATTCAAGAAGTTAATCAGGTCGTCAAGTTCGACGAACCTGAATTCAGAGGAAAGCGAGATGTAATCGAGAAGCGCAGCGAAATCATCATGCCAAAACGCGTCAAAGGTGATGATGAGCCTATTTCCAAAGACAAGGTGTTGGCTGAACCGTCATCGAAATTCGGTGATGACATCGATGTTGAGTGGTGAGATTAAGCGTCAAGGTGATGAGTAAGCACATTCTGCCCAGTGGTAGAGAGTACCATGCCAATGATCCAAGTTACCCTGCCCGACGGTGCGGTCAACGAATATTCCACTGGGATTACAGCCGGCGAAGTAGTGATAGATATCCTTGGTAGAAAGCACGGTTGCGTGGCTGCTTTCATCGATGATAAGCAAATGGATTTTTCTACAATAATATCGGAAAATTGTTCGATTGATGGCATAAGTTCAGATTCTGAAGAGGGAATACATGTGATGCGCCATTCAGCAGCACATCTTCTTGCTCAAGCGGTTACAATACTCTATCCAGAAGCCAAACCGACAATCGGTCCAGCTATCGAGCGCGGATTTTACTATGATTTCGCCAATCTTGATGGTTTTGGCGAAACCGATTTGAAAGCAGTGCAAAAGAAAATGCATGAATTAGCCCGCAATAATCTAACTATTGAACGAGTTGAATGTAGCGAGGAAGAACTCGCTGACCTATTTGCTACAAATCCGTACAAATTGGAGATTATCGCTGACAAATTAGAAGATGGCGATGGCTCGACTATCTATCGCCAAGGCGAGTGGTACGATTTGTGTCTAGGTCCGCATGTTCATTCAACTGCCAAATTGATGCACGTACGTCTAACCTCGGTCTCTTCGGCTTTCTGGCGCGGTGATCAAAACCGTGAACAACTCACCCGGATTTATGGCTTGGTTGAGGCGAGCAAAGAAGCGCTAAAGACGAAGATGGCCGCACTGGAGGAGGCCAAGAAGAGAGACCACCGCAAATTGGGTAAGGATTTACAATTATTTCATGTCGACGAGGACGTCGGTCAAGGTTTGATTCTGTGGACCCCAAGGGGAGCGGTTATCCGTACTGTTTTGCAAA
>CAUYXQ010000224.1:0-2541 GCA_963577015.1 Candidatus Thalassarchaeaceae archaeon | reverse complement strand
AATGAAATTGGATAACCAGCTTCTTCGGACATTCCTGCGGTGACCACGTTAGCACTAGCCCCAATCAAGGTTCCATTGCCACCCAAACAAGCCCCGAATGCTAGAGCCCAAATCAGTGGACCTAACTCGATTGACAGGTCGTGTGAAATAATGAGGACCACCGGTACCATCGTTGCCGTATAGGGGATATTGTCGAGAAAAGAACTGACGATTGCACTGACCCAAAGAATGATTACCATCGATGCGACTAATCTAACTTTTTCATCATCTGGGAAGAATTCGATTCCCTGAATAACCCGGTCGCCAATCCAATCTATTACACCCATATATTGCAGTGAATGTATCAAAACAAATAGTCCAGCAAAGAAGATGAGGGTGCTCCATTCGACTTCTTCTAGAGGTTGTTCCAAGTTATGAGGGTTGGTAAATGTAAGCATTACAACAGCACCTATCAAGGAGATCCATGAGACTGGAATATGAGTCAATGGATGGGTGAAAAAGCCGATAACCACCAAGAGCAAAACACCACCAGCGTACTTCAGCATTTTCGCGTCCTTGATACCATAACGAGCTTCTAATTCCTTGACATCACGAATTCTTTCACCACTAAACTCCTCGGCGTATAACCACTTTATCATCATGAATACAGGTATAATAGTCATTAGAATACCAGGTCCCATTTCGATGATAAAATCATTGAAGGAAATCCCTTGAGATGCAAGGTCTGAATAGCCAGCATCAGCGATAGCGGATTTTGATAATTGATTGCCGATGATGATATTTGGTGGATCACCAATCATGGTTGTTGCACCACCTATATTTGAGAACACCACTTCTGCTATCAGCAGAGGTATCGGCTTGAGATCCAATACCTTTGCCAATTGAATTGTCACAGGTGTTAGCAGAAGCATGGTGGTGACATTGTCGAGGAAAGCCGAGAGAACTGCAGTTATTAGACAGAGGATGACCACCAATGACCAAACATTACCCTTACTTTTCTTATAGGCCTCGACGGCAAACCATTCAAAGACACCTGTATGTGATAATACGCCCACCATTACCATCATACCAAGAAGTAAGCCGATGGTTTCCCAATCTATCATAGTGGTAACCATTGCCAATGAAAGTGAAGAACCCGAGTAATATTGCAGAGCCCCTACTGCAACCAATCCCCCGAGTGCTGCGGCCAAGGTCCGATGGACAACCTCCGAGACAATCAGAGCATATACCCCAACTAGAATCAACATTCCCACCAATACCGCCTGACCTTCAAGTCCTTGACGAATGGTGAGTGAAAGATCGATTGAATCGCCTTCAGCCGAGGTGGTGCGAATGAAAATCATCACTCCGCACAATAATAGTGCTGAGGTAGCAAGCCGCTGCAAACGCAAATAACTACCGGCTGCACTCAAGCGCATGAAGTAAGGCCATCAGCGGCAGATTAAGACCGTTTCTAGGAATACCACTTGACTCTCTTTCACTTGAGACTTAAGATCGCCAGAGAACTGCAACATTTCCTCTTGAAATAACAACTACCGAGGAGGTCTCAGCGGCGAGATGAGCCCAGACCTCTTTTATCCCATCGCGCTCAAATAAACCGCGATTAATCTTTATCTTGACCAATGAACGTGTTGTCAATTGTCCCCTGATTTCATCGTATAATGCATCGGTAATACCGGCTTTGCCGATTCTGACTGTCGGCTGCATCTCACGCGAGAGCGCTTGCTTGCGTACCTTTGAAGGAATGTCACTCATCTCTATCCCTCCGGTGATGTTTAGGGCCTGCACCATAGCGGCGCACTTCAGCACATGATAAACATGTGATACAACGCATGCCGCCTCTAATTCTCACCCTTGCTGAAAGCGGTGGAATCAAGGCCCGGTGACAGCCCTTGCACAGCCACTGGCGAATATTTTCGGGTAAACTGAGGTTGTGACGAGTGCTGATTTTGACCATATGTTGAGCCGCTGATTGCCGTAATCGTAAATCGTTGCTGCCATCGGCAATAACCATGGCAAGATGGTTTTGACTCTCAAGCGCCAGCCGATGACGAGATTTCTTGTTAACCCTCTTTCTCGACATAATAATCACTTGACAAGGATCCCTAGGATATCAGAGGTGATTTCAGGGATATTTCGGTCGCCGTCGACCCCAAAGAATACCGCTCTCTCGTCATACCAAGTAGCCAATGGTGAGGTTTGTTCATGATAAGCGCTGAGACGTGCGAGAACCGTATCGGCATTATCGTCGGCGCGACGTTTGAAGTGAGTCGATTGACATGAATCACAAATGCCCTTTTCCGAAGTAGGATTGAATGAATCATGATAGACAGCCGAACAATTGCCACAGGTATAGCGCCCACAAATCCTCTCGACGATTCTTTCATCGGGGACCTCTATGGCTATGACGTGACTGATTTGGTCGATTTTGGCCAAGGCTTCAGCCTGTGGAATGGTGCGAGGAAAACCATCATACATGACCCCGTTTATTGCATCGTCATCTTTGATTCTCTGTTCGATCAAGGCGATGATGATTTCGTC
>CAUYXQ010000223.1:0-2594 GCA_963577015.1 Candidatus Thalassarchaeaceae archaeon | reverse complement strand
ATAGTCAGAGGTTCGCACTGTGCGCCCTATTGTGCGAATTATTATACCGTTTATTTTGGATAGAGCACACTTTGATCGAAAGCGAAGTGATGCACACATCTAGAATCATTTGGAATTCCAAGCAGGATTCTGAGGACAATATACTCAACTCGCGGATGCAGTTGAGCTAGGGATACTGTCTACAGAACTTTAAAACTTCAGAATTTTTTTGAATCTCGAATCGAGCCGTGAATGCCTAAAAAATAGTCTAACCGGGGAAGTCTGATTTGACATGACTCTAGAACGGGTATATGTAAGGTCAATAGCGTATAAATTAACAGTGATCTTTCATGCTAACCGAACCTCTCACCAAAGGTAGTGGACCTGGCCATTTTCAATTAGAACCTATTGATGGCAGAACCTTTGGCGCCCGTATCAGTTTCGGTCCAGAGCGACCTCTAGACGAAATAGTCGATGCTCTGCACGCGCAGTCGGATGAATTACTGGAAGCTTTTTGCAGCGTTGGTGGTCTGATTGTGCTCACAGACATGCACGACATCACCTCACACCCCAGATTGTTGTTAAGCATCAGCTAATTATTGGTACGAATTCATCCGGTGACCGGCGAGAAAGCATTGTACTTATGCGAAGCGGGCCAAATGGATTGGCTGGATGGTCCGATTGCGGGTGTGCAACCTGGTCCATACGGTGATGGCGCAGAATTACTTTATGAGCTAATGAGTCATTGTACATCTTCCCCATTTACCTATGCCCACGATTGGGACGTCAGTGACCTGGTCGTCTACGACAATCGGAATGTGCTGCATTCAGCAACCTGGTATAACAATCAACACACCCGGCTAATGTGGCGAACAACCGTGATGGGGAACCCCGGATCAATCTACGCGGGCGAAGCCAAGAGTTGGGCGCCACAAGAAGGCGTTGAACTTATGCAGGACTTAGGTGATGGTAATTGGGACGGTATCAGTAAAAAATCATTACAAGGTAAACAGGAAAACCAGGTCAGAAATCGGCGCAATTTAACTACAAATGCCTCCACCATTTTCCAGGGTCGACTAAATTTTATTCTAATCAGCCATGTGGTTTTTTTTCCAATTTATTTTTGAAAGTGCTTGGTTGCAAATTTAATGCAAATCGAAATTAGACGATGACCGTACCGTATTTAGAAACTGTGTATCATCCGTCGGCGTGGCGCGGCAATGAAATCTCATCTATCGACGAGTGCAGCTTCGTTTTACAAGACCGACATTTATCTGCACTTGATCGCGCATTGAAATCGGTGCGGGCACGTGGTCTTGATTTGAATTCTGTGGAAAAAGGCGATTTCGACCTTTCCGATATTGCTGAGGACATTACAGAGATTGAAAACGGCATTCTGCATGGTCGTGGCATTGTGATCATCCGGGGTTTCCCGGTCAGCGAATATTCTCTGGAAGACATCGAAGTCCTTTATTGGGGACTCGGCACCTATTTGGGAACGGGTGAATCTCAGTCCAAGATGGGCGATCGATTAGGCCATGTTGAAGATGTTTCTGGAAAGGATAATAATCAGCGCGCCTATCGAAACAGTGTCGGCATCATGGCGCATACCGACCTATCCGACATCGTGGGGATGTTATCCATTCGCAAAGCCAAGAGCGGCGGCTTAAGTACCTACGTAAGTGCACCCTCAATTCACAACCGTATTTTAGCAACCCATCCGGAATTGCTAGTACCATTGTATCGAGGCTATCGTTACCATCTCTTCGGAGAACAAGCCCCCGGAGAACCCCCAGTAACCCAACATGAAATCCCGGTGTTATCGCAAAAGGATGGGGTTGTCAGCGCACGATATATTCCCGAGTATATAACCAGAGGAGTTGAGCACCTGGGTGAGCCGTTGCCTGAACTTGACCTTAAGGCGTTCGACTATTTTAACGAGCTGGCTACAGACGATGAATTACGCTTCAATGTTATGCTGAATCCAGGAGATTTAAGTTTCATCAACAACTATTCTGTGCTGCATACCCGTGACGCTTTTTTTGATGGCGACGAGCCCCATGAAAAACGCCTACTACTTCGCCTTTGGTTATCCAGCGACTATCAACGACCAGTAGTTGATAACCTCGACCTCTATACCAGCCAGGGTATTCCAAATCAGCAAGCCAGCGACACGTACTATACCGATTCTACTGACAATAACGCAGGGGCTTAGCGCGGGACCTGCACAGAACCGGGAGCAGAATTCGGGACACAATACCTGTTTCCCACGATCAGGTATTCGATATCAAAAAATTTCCTCCTGATCTTCCAGATGTGGTTTTCGGAATAAAGAGTAGTAGGAAGAATAAACGCCCTTTTCACCCAAGTTGAACAGCCGATGACTGCTGTTGCATCGCCCGGCAACTGTGTAATACCTCCCCGCATCCGGTCGCTATGGAGGTAGCGGCGCTGAAATCCAGCCCCCTTACTTTGCAACCATCGACCCGTCCCGCCATTCGTCACAACGAATCCTTGCTGCGGTGGTGCGAGCGCAGCATCCTGGATGCAACTGGTCATTTTAAGACTTGCCAGCCGACCTGCCCATGGATCAGTCCAACTGGTGGCGCCCGGCT
>CAUYXQ010000222.1:0-2620 GCA_963577015.1 Candidatus Thalassarchaeaceae archaeon | reverse complement strand
ATTTTTGACAGGTTCTGAATTGATTGCAGCACTAGAACTAGACAGGTGAATAGAAGGGTGAAAATATGACTAGAGTGATGGCGGTTGGGGTATTTGATTTACTACATGCTGGGCATTTGCATTATCTGGAGCAAGCTCGGGCTCTCGGCGATCATCTCGTAGTTGTAATCGCCCACGATGAGACCGTGCGAGAACGCAAGCATGAGCCGGTCACCAATCAAGACCTACGCAAGAGAATGGTCGAAGGGCTCAAGCCGGTCGATGAGGTTTTCATTGGCAATCCACCAGGATTTCCTATATTCGATATTCTGCCAAAGGTCAACCCTGAAATCATCGCTCTTGGTTATGACCAAGAACACGCAGAAGAACGAATCAAGCGAAAATTGATTGAATGTGGTTGGGGCCACGTCATGGTGACAAGGGTCGAGGGCTTGGCTGAAGACCTCGACGGTACCCGTAAAATAATCGCCAGAATTCTAGAATTGGCGGCATCTTCAAAACGCGAGGAGGATGATTGATGTTTACCGGAATAGTCGAAGGATTAGGATGTATTACTGAGATTAAAGGTGAGGTGCCAACCCGTCTTTGCATCGAACTTCCTTCGGTGGAGGATTTAGCTATAGGTGCCAGTGTCGCCATCGATGGAGTTTGTTTGACAGCAGTTGAAATCAATGGTACAGTGGTTTCTTTTGACGTCATTCCTGAGACCTTATCCCTTACCACTTTGAGTGATTTGAGAACCGGTGCAAGGGTAAATGTAGAGCGCGCATTGCGCATGGGAGATGAATTAGGTGGCCATCTCTTGAGTGGCCATATCATGGGTAAAGGAAAGATTATTCAACGGCAAAAAGATGATAATCATCACGATATCCACATCGAATTGGACGCTAAAATCATACGATTTATTCAGGAAAAAGGCTTCGTTGCAATCGATGGCATCTCGCTGACCGTTGGCAAGGTTAACGCAAATTCCTTCGCCTTACATCTCATCCCAGAGACCTTACGACTAACCACGATAAATCATAAGCTGGAGGGAGATTATGTCAATGTCGAAATCGATAGTATGACTCAAACCATAGTCGAAACCGTAGAGAGAATGCTGGAGGAGAAATTATGAATAAAATAGCAGTTGTCTGTGGATCATTCCACAAATCCGAAATCAAAAGAATGCTCGAATACGCTCAGGCTTCAGCTGTTAATCTCGATTTGGAAATAGTCGAAATCATCTGGGTAGCAGGCTCGATGGAGATTCCTTTGGCCTTGGACCGTCTGTTGGCTAGTGAGGATATAGATGGTGCAGCATGCCTTTCTATAATTGAAAAAGGCGAAACCGGTCACGGAGCAGCGATGGGTAATGCTGTGATAAAAACCATTCTTGAATTACAATTGGTACACGACAAACCAATCGGCTTAGGTATTATCGGTCCCGGAGCAGAACCACATCATATCGAAGCGAGACTTGAGCCACATGCAAGAGCGTCAATCGAGGCACTTACAGCACTGCTTTGAAGGATGACCTTTGGTCGATTCAAGGCAAGGTTCATGAGTTTCCTACCAAGCGGTTAACATCATGTCGCAGGTTCGCAATGTCATTATCATCGGTTCAGGCCCAGCCGGATATACCGCTGGGTTATACAATGCTAGAGCGCTACTCGAGCCATTGATGTTTGCCGGCTATATGTCGGGCGGACAATTGATGCTTACTAGCGACGTCGAAAACTTCCCTGGTTATCCCACTGGGATAGGCGGACCTGAGATGATGATGGAATTGAGAGAACAAGCAGAGCGTTTTGGCTTGGAGGTAGAGGATAAGAACGTCGAAAGAATTGATGCTTCTTCGCGCCCATTCAAGGTCTATGTCGAAGGCGAGGAATTCCAAGCCCATAGCCTGATTATCTGCACCGGAGCCGAGGCCATCTGGCTTGGAGTTGAAGGTGAGGCTGAGCAAAAAGGTCGTGGCATCAGTACTTGTGCAACTTGTGATGGTGCGTTTTTCCGTGATGAAGAGGTGCTAGTCATCGGTGGCGGAGATTCGGCGATGGAAGAGGCAACCTTCCTGACCCGCTTCGCATCCAAAGTAACCATTATCCATCGTCGCGATGTTTTCAGAGCATCAAAAGTAATGATTGAAAGAGCAAGAGAACACCCTAAAATCGAAATTATTACCTTCAGCCAAGTCAAGCGCTGGCTTTCCGATGATAAGGGTTTGATCGGAGCGATTCTAGAGGACCCTCGCGACGGCTCAGAACAAGAGATTGCTTGCACAGGGGCCTTCATCGCCATCGGCCATAAGCCGATCAGCGCTTTCCTCCAAGGCCAAGTGGAAACCGATGCTGAAGGTTATATCATTGCCAAAGAGCATACCATGACCTCGGTTTCAGGAATCTTTGCTGCCGGCGATATCGTCGATAGCCGATATCGACAAGCTATCACCGCAGCCGGAATGGGTTGCCAAGCGGCGATAGATGCCGAGCGTTGGCTCGAAGAAAATGTCCATTGAAGGCGATGGGATTGAAAGCGATGACCATCTCGGTCATTCGATGGACTTCACTAGGCACGCACGTCACCTCAGCCTGCCGCAGGTTGGTGTCGAAGGGGTTGCCAAACTAGCAGCTGCCAG
>CAUYXQ010000221.1:0-2622 GCA_963577015.1 Candidatus Thalassarchaeaceae archaeon | reverse complement strand
ACACCGCCCGATCCAAGGTGTTATCGCCATCGGTATCGCGACTTAATTTATCCAATCCGGGGGTAGGAGTGCCATCATCGTCGTACATCTCTCCGATTATGGTATTGATTGTGGTTTGTGAAGGAATTGAATATTCACCGAGTAAACTGTCGGTATTTTGCAATGCATCATTGGTTTGATCAGCAATTTGGGCCGATAGGCAATCATCAGTATTACCACTTGGGCAACCCAAAGCCCCCAATTCTGTGACAAAGGCCTCTCGCACACGCGGTGCGCTTGAATTTACTTCTTTAATCACCGTTGAAAGTGATAAGACATAGATCACATCATCACTTGGGTCCGATAATAAGGGATTCAATCTATTCTCGACATGGGCCATCTCCTGTAAAATCCTCTGATTAGTGATATTGTTATCGGGCGATTCGATGTAGATAATCATCACATTGGTCGACCAATCCTTTTCCACTTCTCGAATATTTTCTAATACCACTGAACCCTCAGGCAGATAGACCTCCAAATCACCATTCACATTCAATGAAGGTTCATCGTCATCCTTCAATGAAGTCCCATCAAGAAAACCACTATGGAATACAAAAAATGAAGTCATTAAGAGACAAGCGATAACGGTTGCTAAGGGGAATTTAGTCAAGATTCCAGTTGCACCATGACGTTGCCATTCCCTTTGCAACTCCTTAGGTGCATCAAGAACTGCATCGACTGCCTTTTTGGCATCGAACTCCTTTACCGCATGGGAGATTCTATCCTGGCCATGGCCGATTAGTGAGAGAAACCTCTGTTGGAGAGAGGGGCCCTTTGGGCTATCTCCTGATTCTCCTGCGGATTCAGCCATGTCTCCACCTAATCTGTGGGCGATGCGAGCACATTTGAAGCCATGCCCTTCACCTGTAATGTTAACCGCTTTTCAATCGGTTGAAAACCATCACTCGGCATATTGTAAACAAGGTTTGCGGGCTAGGTTTCAAATGTCCGTCCTCGCACGAGAGAATCGCTCTGGACCCCTAGGGTGATGGTGATTGATGTGACCGATGCACGACTTGAGGATAAACGCTGGTCCATCGACCTCGAAAAGCGTATCCAAGAAGAGCACTACGCCGATGAACAAGCTTATGACACTCGTTATGGTTTCAAGCCCGAAAGTGGCAAGGAAATCTTTGTCATCGACACCCCCCCGCCATACCCAAGCGGCACCTGGCACATTGGGGCAGTTGCCCAATACAGCATGATAGATGTCATTGCTCGCTCACAGAGATTGCTGGGTAAGGAGGTCTACTTCCCTTGGGGAGTCGATAGAAACGGTATCAATATCGAATTCACTGTCGAGCGCATCACCGGACGTAAGATGAAGACCTATGACCGTGCTGAATTCATCCAATTGTGCAGAGAAACGATTGAAACCTATACTCAAGCCATGCGCAATACCGCAGCAAGAGTAGGACTATCTTGTGACTTTGGTCGCGAATACCTAACCGATGCGCCCGATTATCGTAGTGTCACACAAGCGATTTTTGTCGAGTTGTTAAAGCGCGGAGAAATCATCGAAGACCTACGACCAAATATTTACGACCCAATCGAAGGTACAACCATCGCCGATGCCGAGGTTGAAAGATCTACGAAAATGGGCAAATTGGTCGATGTGCGATGGAGTACTGAAGACGGAGAAACAGTAATCATTTCAACTACAAGACCGGAATTAATCTGTGCATGTGGAGTTGTTGTGGTTCATCCTGAGGATGAGCGCTATCAACATCTGGTAGGAAAGCGCATCAACTTGCCACTTGAAACCAATGACCGAGAGACAAGTGTCGAGATAATGACCCACACCTCGGTAAAATCCGAATTCGGCAGTGGGGTTTTGATGGTCTGTTCTTTTGGCGACCAAAACGACGTTACGGTATTCAGAGAATTGGGATTAAAAGCATTCCAGGCGATTGATTTAGATGGTTGCATGACCGATATCGCAGGCCCTCTTGCTGGCATGAAGGTCTACGCCGCTCGTAAAGCGGCAATCGAGCAACTCGAACAGGCCGATTTAATCGAAAAAATCGAAAGCAGAGAACAAGAGGTGCCAATCTCGGAGAGAGGAAAGAATCCTGTCGAAATCATACTTCTCAAAGAGTGGTATGTGCGCCAAACCCATATGCAAGAGCGGATGAAGGAATTGATTGAGGAGATCGAATTCCATCCGCCGCGAAATCGCCAATTCCTAATCGATTGGATGGATAATGTCAGCATAGATTGGCCTATCAGCCGACGCCGTTGGTACCATACTGAAATCCCAATCTGGTATAGTGAAAATAGTGAGATGATCATCGTACCTCCTGCTGGGACCTATGTTCAACCATGGTGTGAGCAGCCTCCCGAAGGAAGCCAAGTACTAAATCGCGAAAGCCGTGTATTGCTCGGTGATTACGCCCAACTAAAAAGCGAACTAGGTCAATTGCGCGGCGAGGAAAAAGTGTTTGATACCTGGATGGATTCAAGCAATTCCAATCTCTTCGTCAGCGGCTATCTCAACCAGCCCGAAATATTTGACAAGGCCTTTCCGACTGCATTGCGGCCTCAGGGTAAAGAAATAGTCAGAACTTGGTTATACTACACTTT
>CAUYXQ010000220.1:0-2624 GCA_963577015.1 Candidatus Thalassarchaeaceae archaeon | reverse complement strand
TCATCGATTCCCAAGGTGATATGGTAGACATGTTTTCGGTTTCTATCGACAATATTTCCAGCCATTCAAGCGTGGCGGGAAACGATATGGAATTGGTAATGATGGGCATATCAATATGGGATGAACATACGGTCAGAATAGACTTTGATTGGACAGATCATTCGGGAAAATCACATTCCAAAACCTGGGTTCACCCAGTAGGCGAATGGGCATTCGAGAAGTTTGTCGACGAGCCCTAAGGGCTCGAAATGATAATACTACAGCGGACAAGCCCTAAAGAGGACGGACAATAGCCCGTGCCGTGCGAACTGCTTCAATGCTGCTCACCATCTTGCTCTTGAGCATTTTTTCCTCGCTCATTACTCCAGCAAGTGAGCCGGAAATTATTGAAGAGGACTCGCAATGGCAACGTATTGAATTGAGCGCAGATACGATGAAGGGTTTGGTTGGAACCCTCGATCTCTCAATTGTCGGCGAAGAGCGAGCAGTGCTTGCAGACTCAAGACTTGGGATCTATGACCAAGGCGGCTTGCTGCTGCGAAGCGACATCCCTGAAGAATTATTGATACCACGCAGTGACCTTTCGTTATTATTGATATCCAACCAAGTTCAGATTGCGGCTGCTAGAAGCGCTCTTTCGGAAATCGAAGGGCTTGCAATTAGAGAATATATTTCGCCATCAGGATTGTTAGTTCAAGGAACGACTAACGCCTTGGAACAAGCAAAATCCAGCCCTGGAATAGCTGCCGGTCTACCGGTACCTGTGGCTATGGTAATCGATGAATCTCTCTGGGTTTATCCCAATCAACTGCTAAGGCTTGAATCTTGGCGGGATGAGGGTCTCTTGCCTGGAGTAAAATTGGAAGATGGGTTTGGTAAAACTCTTCATCAGGATATTCATTCGGTTGCGGTAGCAAGTTTGGAGGAGTTGGTTATAGTCGATGATGGTCGCTATCGCGGTCTATTCATCGGTGATTTGAGCGCACTAGCAGAGATTGCATCTGAACCCTCTGTCGCTTGGCTAAGGGCAGAACCACAATTTTCCATCGACAACAATAATGCCCGCTCTCATATGAGAATCACAGGTTCGTATGGGATCCGTTCATATTTCACCACCGACCTCGACGGTTCGGGACAAATAGTAGCGGTGGCTGATTCAGGCCTCGATGCAGATCACGGGGACTTTGGCACTAGAGTCGTTGGCAATTTCGATGTGATTGGGGACGGCTCGACTGCTGATTTACACAGTGGTCATGGCACCCACGTTGCTTGTACGGTATTGGGTGATGGAACCAGAGGTTCGTATGGCGGGGTTGCTCCAGGTGCTGAATTGTATTTGCAGGCGATGGAAAACGATAATACCGGTAACTTTCAATCTCCTTCATTCAATAATATTGTCAATACCGCCTATAATGCTGGTGCGCGCATCCATACAAATTCATGGGGTTCAGCACAGGCTAGCGACCAAGGAAAATATACTTCGGAATCAGAAGATGTCGATGACCGTGCCAATTATTATGACCGTTATTATAACGGCGTTGAAGGTTTTACCATTCTTTTCGCCGCTGGTAATGATGGCCCTGGAGTAAGCACGATAAATTCACCAGGAACAGCCAAGAATAGTGTAACGGTTGGCAGCCATCAGAATCGCTATAGTGGTTCTCCAGATACCGTTTGGGATTCTTCAAGCCGCGGTCCGACCGATGATAATCGCATCAAGCCTGATATTATCGCACCCGGGGCCTATGTCCGCTCATGTCTTTCACAAGAAGCGACTGATACCTCGGGTGGCACAGTACAATCAGGCGGCTGGTACATCGAATATTCCGGTACTTCGATGGCTACTCCTAATGCTGCTGGTTCGGCAGCATTGATTCGTGAATACATCTTAGAAATAGCGCAGAGGCCAACACCCCAAGGGGCTTTGGTCAAGGCATTACTCGTGCTAGGGGCAAAGGATGTCGGTACTCGTGATATTCCCAATAATAACGAGGGTTGGGGGCGAATAGATCTACAGAACACCCTTGCACCCAACGGTAATCGGGGAATTTGGGTCGACGATCGGTCGGTGCTTTCAGGAACTGGCAATGTCAAGACCTATACCTTCAATGTCACCACCTCTGGCCAACCGTTCAAAGCGGTTCTTTGTTGGTCGGACGAGCGCGGTTCGAGATTCTCTACCAATCAATTGGTAAACGACCTAAATTTGGAGATAGAGACCCCTAGCGGCACGATTTACCAGGGCAACCAGTTTAGTCAAGGCCGTTCAATCCAAGGTGGTAATTTTGATAGCACCAATAATCTCGAAGTCGTATTAATAGATTCAGCAGAAAGTGGAATTTGGACAATCCGCGCCAAAGATGGAGGGCATGGCGGGCAGCGTTCCCAACCCTTTGCGCTTGCGGTTTCAGGTGTTGGTGTAAACGACCTGCGTCCCGATCCCATGGTATTGGCTGATGTGCAAATCGATATTGCAATCCCTCAGGTAGGAGATGATGTCACATTATCGATGGCAATACAGAATTTTGGTAATGTTGAAGCCGAAGATGTCGAAGTAGAATTCCTCGTTGAAAACCTGAGCCAAGGTAGCGCGAACTATGATCTCGGACCGGGTGCATTACGAA
>CAUYXQ010000219.1:0-2645 GCA_963577015.1 Candidatus Thalassarchaeaceae archaeon | reverse complement strand
ACCAGAAAGCATTACTACAGCCGGCCAATATACGTCTGCTGCTGTCATTCCTTCGCCTGCTACAGTGCCACCCCAAATCGCACCTACTAGGAAGATTATCATCCCTGTAACTATCTGCTGGTGTCCGTCGCCTAGGCTTTCTTGCATTCCACTCATGGTATTACCCAGTAGGCCTGAGACACTGAGGGCAGATAAAGATAGCAGTGTGATAATGAAAGTTACCTTCAGTTCCAAGGCATCATTATCAGGGGCCGGCCAACTTCCCCTGCTTCTATTAGAATCTCCCCACGTGGCCCGGTTTCAGCATTTCTTTGAAAGACTGAAATCCCATCAACAACGGTCAATACAGGCCAACCAACTAGATTTTGGCCGGCGAACGGATTCCAACCAACTTTACTCCATGAATTATGGTCCTTGACAATTATTTCGGTCGCCATATCGACTAAAACCACATCACCATCCATTCCTTCTTCTAATTTTCCTTTTCCAACCATTTGATAGGTTTGTGCGACATTTGTACTCATCCAATCCACTACCTGTTCGATAGTACATTTTCCATCTCTAGCATGGGTTAACATCACCGGCAATGATGTTTCTACGCCTGGCATCCCTGAAGGTGCATTTGGCCAACCAAGGGTTTTGCCTTCCAATGTATGTGGTGCGTGGTCAGTGGCAATACAGGCGATGGTTCCATCGAGTAATCGTTGCCAAAGAACCCGACGATCTTCCGATGAACGAATAGGGGGATTCATCTTCAGACGTGTGCCAATTTTCGTCACCTCTTCCTCGGCAAAACTGAGGTGCTGTGGTAGGGTTTCAGTGCTTATGAGTCCACTTGAGTTAATTTTTTCACTAAGCCAATCGGCTTCAATGGCGCTGGTCAAGTGAAGAATGTGTAACCTGTGGTGGTGCTTAAGGGCGAGATTTGCCGCGGTTTTGGTGGCATTCAATGCACAGATGTCATCGCGCCATTCGGCGTGAGCAGCCATATCTGTTCGGTGTTTGAATGATTCAAAGCGTTCATTCATTCTCTTTTCATCTTCGGCATGTACCGCAATCAAGCCGGCAGTAGAGGAAAAAATATTCTCAAGATGCTGTAATTCATTGACCAATAGATCACCAGTAGAAGATCCCATGAAGATTTTTATCCCACATATTCCCGGAATTGAAATACCCATACCTGGTTTACCAACCGCTTTTTGTAATTCACTTACATTATCTGGTGTTGCACCGATGAAGAACCCATGATGAGTTATACATTTATTTCCTGCCATCTCTATCTTATCCATTATCGATTGTACTGAAGTAGCAGATGGTTTGTTATTTGGCATATCGAGAAAACTGGTGATACCGCCGCTAGCAGCTGCTGCCGAACCCGATTGCAAGTCTTCCTTTTCCGGTTGACCGGGATCTCTAAAGTGCACCTGGGGATCTATTATTCCCGGGAGGAGGTGAAAACCTTCTGCCGCAACAAAGCGTTCTTCAGGTTTGGCGATTAAAGAACCAACTATTGTTGAAATTTCAGTAATGACGCCGTCTACAATTCTAAGATCACCATTGATCAAACCCGATGGTAAAGCCATCGTGGCACCGGAGATAAGAACAGAACCCTTGGCCATCAACAGGGCCAGTAAGCGCTTCATGATGAACTTCACTCAGCACGCCGGGCATCTTTAGGCCGAAAGTCATCGCAGATATCACGGTTCATCGCAATATAGGGCCCACCGATAATATCGATACAATACGGTACAGCACGCCAGATTTCATCGATTGTCTCTCTTATCGCTTTAGGGCGACCCGGGAGATTGAAGATAAGAGAACTCCCTCTGAGTCCAGCTAATTGCCGGGATAGAATAGCGGTGGCTACAAACTTGAGCGATATCGCCCGCATCTGCTCGCCAAAGCCGGGCAATAAGCGCTCACATGCATCCTCTGTAGCCTCAGGAGTGACATCTCGTAAAGCGGGCCCAGTTCCGCCAGTTGTGACCACAACATCGCAACCGAGGTCATCGACCATCTCGATGATGGTTGCGCAAATAGTTCCCCTTTCATCTTTGACGATACGTTGATGATGCGTCCAAGAACTTTGTACAGCCTCTTTGAAAAAACCGAGTATTGCAGGACCACCTTCATCTTCGTATTCACCATCACTCGCTCTATCTGAAACGGTGATAATCCCGAAAGTAGCAGGATCTCCGACCATGCTATTCAACTCTGATTGCCGCCATATTTGTCTTGAATATCCGCATGGAATGAATCGAGAAGGGTATCTTCGAATAATTCAGCAAGTCGGCGATTTTTGGTCGAGCGCATATGTAACACAGCCATCAAGACAAAAGCGGTAATTGCGATTGGTATCGCAGCTTCGAGTTTGTATTTGTGCATCACGGTAATGATGCCCTCGGCGGTATATGCCCAGGTTATTGAGGCAGCAGCTCCACCGACGAAAGTTGCCCATAACACGCGCATGAATTGCATACGGGAAAGAAGACCGAGCATTGCTCCAACCAATACACCTGATGCCATGAATGGAATCCACACAAAGACCATCAAGCCCCAGAAACCGTATTTATTGATCATATCTCTCTTCTCATTCGCCGTATATTCAACGGTTGACAAGATATCACCAAAGAGTTTGGTTTGTA
>CAUYXQ010000218.1:0-2664 GCA_963577015.1 Candidatus Thalassarchaeaceae archaeon | reverse complement strand
TCGACTGGAGATTCATTGTTGACAAATGCTTCAAGACCCATCTGCGAGCGCGGTCGTGAACTGATGGGTAATGATGGGATAACGGCCTTATTCTCCTTTTCAACTACCTTGATGTCGGGCTCAACAGGACGTGTAAGTAGGCGTTTACATTCCTTGTCGATAAATTCTTCAGCGGTGATTTCGCTCTCGTTATCACGAATTGTAAAACGATCGAGGAGATTACCCTCCGGTGGAGTGCGACGTGGTAATCGCGCTTGTCTGATTATGCGATTTAGAGTTCTGTGCATCTTTGTCTCACGTGCTTCGGCGGCTCTTTGCACGAATTCATCACGTGAGCCATTGGCGATTAGTATGTGCACGTCGCCAGAACGTTGTCTAGCGGTTCGACCTCTTCTTTGAATGGCGCGAATAGCGCTGGGGACCGGCTCGTAGAGAATCACCCGGTCAGCACTCGGTACGTCGAGTCCTTCTTCGGCAACCGAGGTGGCGACGAGAATATTCAACTCTCCCTCCCTGAAACGAGACAATTGTTCGAGTTGTTTTTTCTGACTCATTCCACTACGAGTTCCCTTGGTGGTTTGGCCGACAAAGCGGCCAACGTCTAATCTTGAATCAGCGGATAGCAGGTTGCAAAGAATGTCCACTGTATCCCTGTACTCAGTGAAAACGATGATCCTTCCCTCTGGGTTTCTCCTCAAACTCTGGCGGATAGAACGTTGAACCAGCGCGGGTTTGGGGTGGATTTCATCCATCTCCTCTATTCGTTGACGCAGTAAATGAACCTGGGATAAGCCGAGGAATCTACCGGTTTTTCGGCTGCTCCGTCCTTCCTCTTCAGCCCGGTCGAGATATGCGCGGGCACACAATACCCCTTGCGAACGTAGTAGGTCGATTAATCGGTGTAGGCGTCGAAGGTCTGCTATTTTCTTAGCAGCATCATAACCGCGCTTATCGCCGCGGCGAATAGCTGCGCTTGCCCGGCGGTGTGCTTCTTCTATAGTTGCGGTAGTTACTCGTTGACTCCCCACTAAGAATCCACCGCGTTTGAGGATATCAGCCTCTTCCTCTTCAAGTATTACCAGTGGTGCAATCAACTCGAGCAGAAGATCGGGTGAATCGATTCTGTGTTCCTCGATATTCATTTGGCTGGCATATGGCTTGAGTAGATCATCTTCACGATTGGCTAGATGTAATCTCTCGATGCCCAACCTTTGGATAATCTCAAGGATCTTTTCCTCTCTTACCCCAGGTGAAGCGGTTGCAGCTAATATCAAACCATCCATGCGTGCTTCGAGATAGATATCACCGACTTCAGCCATCGCATGTGACCCAGTTGCGTGATGCGCTTCGTCGACAATTAGTAACGCGACCTCACTAAGATCGATGATACCGTTGCGACAATCGTTGCGAATCACCTGTGGTGTAGCCAGAATCAATTTAGCGCCCTGCCATAATGCAGGGCGTTTTTCTGGCTTGATATCGCCGGTCAATATACAAATATCATCTTCAGCAAGTGCTAATTTTTCTCCTGCCATCTGCGCATGCTGATGGACCAATCCCGTCGAGGGTGCGATAAGAAGAATCTTTCCATCGTTATCGAAATACTCGGCCATGACCAACCATTCGACCGCGGTTTTGCCAAACCCGGTAGGCATTACCATTAGGGTCGAGCATGACAATGCATCTTTTGCAGCTCGTAATTGGTACGCTCTCGCCTCAATACCACCTTTGACATGAGGGTGGAGTAGAGTCGCCATATCGTTTCCTTGTGGCACAGCCTCATGAGGATTGTTGAGACCCCTCCTTTCACTTTCACTTTCAAATACTACCTATTTACTCACTAATCACGTCAACGTGCTGTCGCTACGTACAACGGTTCTAACCGAACCTATCATATATGGGTTGGAAGTCGGCGAAACGCTCTGAAGGTGAGTAGCCAGACATTGTGGGCTCTGTTCGCATCCCTCCACCCATCACCACAATCGTGGGTAATGGGCCGATGTCACGGCTATTCCTTCGCCAGACGAGCCTACGCACGCCCTTTGGGGCCAATGTGTCGAAAATACAGGAGGCCGGAAATATGGCAAAGAGAAGTCACCCAAGACGAGGTAGCATGGCATTTAGCCCGCGCAAGAGGTCGCGACGGCATTTTGGTCATGTCAAGTCTTGGCCTAGCACAGATGCAACCGAAATCAGAGTCCAAGGATTCGCTGGCTGGAAGGCTGGAATGACCCACGTTCTTTCTAGAGACCTCAACCCTAAATCAACAAGTGCTGGACAGGAAGTCCGCATTCCCGTAACCGTAGTCGAAGTGCCAAAGATGAGAATCCTTGGATTCCGTGGCTACAAGATGACTCCCTATGGTCTTCAATCCGCTGGAGAAGCATGGTTGGAATCTGATAAGATAGCCGATGCATTCCCGCTATTATTCCGCAGAATCCCCAAGAGGCATTCACACGATGCAGATAAGCACATCGAGCAATTGGTAGAAGAAGATCTAGAAGAAGTGCGCTTGATAGTTGCAACTCAACCAGATACTATCACTGGTATTCCAACCAAAACTCCAGATGTAATGGAGATGGGGTTGACCGGTGGTTCAACCAGTGAACACATCGAGTGGGCAAAAGAGCGCTTGGGCGATGAATTGTCGATTGGCGATGTCTT
>CAUYXQ010000217.1:0-2668 GCA_963577015.1 Candidatus Thalassarchaeaceae archaeon | reverse complement strand
GGGGAAGAGGGATGACCGGCCCATGACTAGGGAATATTAAATGGGGTTTTAAATCGCTCAACCTACGCAATTGCTCGAGGTAGATATTCATGTCGCCATCACTAGGAGGGATGAGAATTGTTCCGATTCCCGCAACCATGTCACCGGCGATTAAACCGGCTTTAGAGAATAGGCAAAGATGGCCAGTACAATGACCGGGTGTGTCGAGTACCTGCCATTGCTGATTTCCTAATCGCAAGATCTCACCATCCACAAGGATGCGGTCACATGGAATGGCTGTAGCGGTTTCTTTCGATGCCCAAATCGGCACTGGAAAAGTCTCTTTCAATAACCCGATGTCGCCAAGGTGGTCCAAATGGCGATGGGTGAACATCATGGCAATCAACTCGCCTTGATGACGTGCAACCGCTGAAACTAGATCTTCCATCGCTTCTTTCGACCTGCAGGCAGCATCAACTAGGATAAATTCTCCTTCTGGGTCACCGACCAGATAGGAGTTGGTATGGTCAGCAGGCGGTAAGGTGGCGGTTGGAACCGGAACTACCTCGACGCCATGAGCAAAGAGAATCGAGCGTCGCCCCGGCATACGCTTTTCCAAATCGAGTGACACTGCATTCATATCACCACCATTATTTTCTAGACAGCGTGCAACTTCTATCAATAGGCTAACCACCGGGGGTGCCACTTTAATCGAGTTGTTTTTCCATTCAGCGATGAGATGATTTGGCTTGACCCATCTAGCATCGACGAATTCGGTTTGACCACTCAGTGAAAAATCCGGCACATCAGCGCCTGCATGGATATGGAGAAATGAATTCTCAAAACGCATTGGACCAAAAGGAGGTGTTGTTCGCCTAGAGATCAAACGTATCCCGTCATTATCACAGGGGATATCACCAGATATCACTAGTTTTAGCCAATTGTTTTTGTCGGCTACTACCTGCATTCTATTTTCTTCATCTACGGTCACGAGTTTGCCATTTCTTGGGGCTAGGCCCAACTCCTCGACCAATTCTCTAAACATCGCAGCTTGAGCGAGATTTAGATGTGGTAATATCTCGACAGATTCTTTGTCACAACGGGAGATGCCGCCACCGGGAAATGCCCAGTATTCAGGAAATGCTGCCATGGTTTCAGCCCGCCTGCCCAATAGAACTTCGACCCCATCTTCGCCATCTCTGGTAACCATCAATGTGGCCGAAGGACGGGGTGCTCTTCGCTCAAGATTCCCAAGCGAAAGACCGGCTGGAACTTCGCTCATGGAAGTGGGATGTGACCCTTGGTTTCAAGACATATGCCTATATCGGAGGATGATGGTCACCATTGAGGAGGATCTAGAAGAGTTGGCTGCGGCCTTAAGGGTCGGAATAGACCCCTTTCCTCCTAGTAAACCAAAGAGATCACTGGGCAGGATGGCCATAGCCTCATTTATGATAATTTTAATGTTGAGTTGGGTTTCAAAGTTGCTGATGCGTTTTCTTTGACGAATCAAAGCCCTATTATACATGCACATTATTCGCTATGTTCAGGCAACTGAGGGGTAATACTTTCAGGTCAACCTAAAGATGTGATTAAATGATAGAAATAATAATTAGCAAGATGAACGAAGCACTCAGCTTTGAATTGAGAGCGATAAATATGTATGCGCACTACTCCGCCAATGTGACGGGAATTCATCGCATGCAACTGGCTCCATTATTCGAACAAGAGGTTACCGAATCTCTTGCTCATGCAAATCTCGTCAGAGTGGCAATAGTGAAACTCGGTGGAATTTGTGTTACCGAGCGTAATCCCTTGCCTATAATTCATACCAATTCCTACATAGAAATGCTCGAATATTCGTTGAGTACGGAACTTGGTGCGAGTCTGGTTTATGGAGAGGTGTTGGATTTAGTGGAAAAATTAGGTGATAGAGAACTATACGACTCCTTTGAATCCATCTACTTCAGTGAGTTGCGCAGTGTCGAAGAGATGAGGATGCTTATCGACTGAAGCCGCTAGGCTCTGCTATAGGCAGGTCTCATTGTGAATATCGTTGTCTGCACGCAGAGTTTCCCTCGCTTCAAGGGCGATGTGAACGCACCATTTATTTTCAATCTAGCCAAAGCACTTGCCCAACAAGAAAAAGTCGTAATCGTCGCACCACATCATGCATCCAGCGCAGAACACGAGGAATGGGACGGCATCCCTATCCACAGATTCCGTTATGCATCGGATAAGCGTGAGGTGATGGCCTACACCGGCTCAATGCACATGGTCGCCCTAAAACCATGGAATTGGTTACTTTCGCGCTCATTTTTACGCAAGGCTAGTAAGACGATACGCGCAGAATCAGCGAAGATATCTGCCGATGTGCTCTACGCTCATTGGATTCTACCGAGTGGAATGTTCACAGCTAAAGCCCGCAAAGGGGAGAAGTTGGTGATTCATGTTCACGGTACCGATTTCAATCTGATGCGTAAGAGCCGTTTATTACGGCGAATATCGGTTGGAATATTGCGTAAAGCCGACGGAATACTCTGCGTTTCCAAAGAGCAAGAACAGGTTATCAAGCGCTTGGTAAAGTGTCCGATAGCAGTTGAATCTATGGGGGTAGATCTCTCTGTATTCAAAGCAAAGCCCAAAGAGGACTTCAACAAAAAAGTGCTTTTTGTCGGCCGAATAACCC
>CAUYXQ010000216.1:0-2675 GCA_963577015.1 Candidatus Thalassarchaeaceae archaeon | reverse complement strand
ACTACACTGTTGAGAGAGTTCATGCACTGCCCACTCAACCAAATCTGAGAATAGTTTCACTATTCCTTCAATGAACAATTGATGTTCTTGCCGTATCAGAGCAAGCCCATCGAAAGAACTTCTATTTCACCGACACCAGTGAAATCTCTCATCTGCTCTTCGAATTGGTCAGAAAGGCCCTCTCCATCAGCCATTACTACATGGACCTGAATAAATTTGAGACCGAATGCTAGAGGCTTGGCCTCACATAATTGCACATCGAAAGGTGCAACATTCAGAGTTTGAATATTTGCTACAATCTCCTCGGCTGAAACGTTATCGACATTGGAATCAGGCATAACCTTGTATGTTATTGCGACCATTCCCATTATTTCACCTCAGGGTCCGTGGAATCCGCAATCACTACAGATGTAGGTCACACCTTGATTTCGGCATAGTGGACTGCGGCCAATAGAGGTGCCGCAAGCAGGGCAAGGGAATGTGGTTGAGCCCTTCTCTACGAGTGGGACTCCAGATGCTGTGCATGTTGTTGCTCTTTCTGACAGGTTTAATCACCTCGGATTCATTCCGGCCAAGGCCTCCCCCTCTTTATGTTTGCTTGAGAAATAAGCGCGAAGACACTGTTGAATCTCAACGGGAAATGATGGTCAGTCGACCATTTCTCCCGGTTGAAACCACCAGTTCACCATCCCTCATTCGGCACCATCCAGATTCGATACGAATCATGTCGCCGCTGCGGACTTTATCTACATCATCTGCCCAAATCACAATCCCGACCAAACCGGTTTCATCGCGACCACAAGCGGCGGCAACCATTCCAGTATATGCGTCGGTATTGATCAAGCGACGCGGATAGCGCCTTAATATTACCAAATCGAGATCCTTTACCGGCGTATTTGGCAATAGGTCACAAACCCGTTGCCTTTTCGTCCTGCCCTCTGCATCTTTTATCTCTGCCGCGACCTCATCGAGAATCGTTTGAGTTCTTTCATCACGCTTTACTCGTCTTGTGCCCTGTCTGTGCATAAAGTCAGCATTTAATCCCAAGTACTTTATTCAAACCTCAAGAATCCTTGCGTTGAATAACTTTGAATTTGGTCGTAGTAGGTTCAGAGTCCGCAAGGTCACTCACACCTAAGCGTGCATCCATCATCGCCTCGAACCGTTGCCCTACCCCTGTAGATGGCGCATCCCAAGGCACGTGATTTCTACACACAAGATATACTTCAGAAGAGGCATTGCGGCTTGACATTGGTGCGAATCTCTTGACCTTGGTGAAATGTGGTTTTACACACTTAATGAACTCCTCTACCCCCACTCCTTGGAACAATTTAGCCACCATATTGCCCCCTGATTTGAGTATTGGCAGACTGAAGTCAAAGACTTCAGCAACCAGAGATAGTGATACGGTTTGGTCGATATCCCACTTGCCAGTGATATCAGGCGAGATGTCAGAGATGACCGCGTTGAGATGTTCAGTCGGGATTTGCTCCAATACCGCCTCTTGAGTGCGTAACTCGGTGATATCTCCCACCAGCAAGGTCGCACCCTTGACCTCTTGACAGGGTAGAAGATCTATGCCGACAACCATGCCTGTTTCACCGACCAATTCGACTGCTACTTGAGCCCAACCACCGGGATGACAGCCCACGTCGAGGACGCTATCTCCCTCTCGTAATAACTCAAAGCGTTCCTGGATATGTTTGAGTTTGAATGCCGAACGTGCGCGGTAACCGCCGGATTTTGCCTGTCTAGTCCAAGCATCGTTACGACGATCTTGTACCCAGCGGTCCGGCATGAGACTCCCTCAAAGTGGCCGGGAAGAACCTCCGCTATCAATACTCAGGCGAGAAATGAATTGAAGAGCAGTTCTATTCTGCCCCAACTCATGCGTCGGTTTTTACCATCCCTGTTGGTGGTGTTGCTCGTATTCACCACCGCTACCACTGCCATCACCTACCAATTGAGTGAGGATTTTAGCGAAACCGTGAGTTTCTCATTTAAGCGTAGTATTCTGGTCGAGGAGAGAACTGCGGTATGGTGCCCTTCGTGCGCAGAAATAGACCCACAATTAGCTGAGGTGGCCCAAGGTCATGGTTCAAGGGTGGCGATAATCGGACTTCATCCCGATGATGGCGAAGACCCTTTTGGCAATCCGGCCAGCGAATCACGTATGGAGCGGCAAGAGGCGATGGATGAGTCACTGCTATCAACTCCAACCTTCTTGGTCGATGGAATCAAAATCGCTGAAGGATATGGTGCTTGGCAAGAGGTACAGAGAGCGATACTCAGTCAAGAGAATAAGCGACAAGCGCCCCCTACTGCTGATTTGGAAATAGTCTCTGTCGGCGAATCAATTCGCTTTTCACTGCAAGCACCTGATGAAGGACAAATCACAATAATGCTACTCGAGCATGAAAAAACAGTCCCCGCACAAGCGACAAACCCTGGAGAGAACACACGGGATAGAGTATTGATCGATATGGTCAACCTAATAGCAAATGGAACGATTGAAAACACTTCAGGCATCATGAATGTCGAAGTTGATAACGAAAATATTTCCTTGACCTTCATCGCTCCACAAGCATTCAGCCTAGTGGTAATCGCCGAGCCAACTATCATTGAATTGGAACAAGGTGAGGATATCACTCCTTCGGGAGTGGTTGAAATAGCGC
>CAUYXQ010000215.1:0-2684 GCA_963577015.1 Candidatus Thalassarchaeaceae archaeon | reverse complement strand
GCGAATCGCATCTGCGACAATAGATTCCGAACCGCTATTATTGCCCAGTCCATCATCACCAAGTGCCGCTACTACTCCCAGCCGAATATCCGGTGCAATTCCTTTTTGATGACCATCAGCAACCAATAATCCCACCATCAAGGTACCGTGGGCGAGATTTCCGTGATCTACAGCGGTCATTGAAGAGCCCCATAAATCAGTAAAGGTATACGAGAGGTGGTCGAGGTCGGGATGGCTACTGTCTATTCCAGTATCGACGACACAAACAGAAACCCCAGCTCCAGTTAGTCCTTTATCCTGAAGCGCACGTACTCCTGAACTTTCAAATGCCCACTCCGAGGAATCAGGGTGTGTCTCAAGACCTTGGATTATCTGCGAACGCCAAATCATCCATGCAACCAATATGAGAAGAAGAAATATTGAGATGTTCACTATTCTAGTCTTGTCCGAGGCAGCTCTTGGCTGTGGTAATGCTGGAGCCGGAGCCCAACCCATTACCTCAGCGCGCCAACCGTCTTGATGGCCTGCGACCGAGGGGTCGACAGCCGTCAAGATTTGCGAATCCGTGGGCTCTGCAATGAATTCGACATTTCCGAACTCATCGACCATGCCTCCACCAACATTTGGTTGGGCATTGGTTGCTTGAACCTTATGCTCGATTGTTTAGCGATCAGAATCTCTTCTTACTACCAGCGCGAGCCACCTTATAGCCGCCGAATACTACGAGCAATCCAAGAATCACAACAATAACCGGGACGTAATTACTCTCTTCGCCAACTGCTACATTTGCGAATTCACGATTGAAGGTTTGATTCACAGGTTCGCTTGCAACCGGGGTATCTCTTGAATTGATGGTTAGCTCAAATCTTTGCGGTCCAACCCCAAAGCCTTCGTAACTAAACTCGGCATTGACCGTGCTCTCTGCAGGTATGCTCAATACGACCATAGTAGAGTCGAAGTCGGTGCCATCTATTCCACTCAGAGTGATTTCTATTCCAACTGCATCAAGGAAGCCTGCGTTTTTCACCGGGATGATGAACACTCCAGCCTCTCCTGCAACCGACTCCGATTCCAATGGGGTAATCGTGCTGGTGGCTATTGAAAGGTCTGCAACTGAAATACGCGCTTCGATGCTATCTTGTACCGAACTCAAACTCGTTTGTTCCGATTGAGACTGAACCGTAAGCAAACAGGTAGTGATTTGTGCACCAGCACTTGGGCTATGAATAGTGAATAACTGAGATTTGCTCGACCGGGCTTCAACATCTAATGTTGTGCTTTCAGGAGTGACCAACCATCCATCATCAGCGCAATTCTGGGGCAGAATAACCCCTATGTCAATACTGTCTTGGCCATTGCCGCCATTGACCGCTATAACATTGAAAGTCTTCTTGCCACCATCATCTGCAACACCAATCGCATCAAGAAGTCCATCCAGAGAAATCGAATAATTCTGTGGAACTGTGACATTGATACGTAAATTGCTCGATGCTGAACCGGTAGTCAATACGAAATCAACATTATGCCCATTATCGAATACAAAGCTCTCGTTTTGTGCTGGTAAAGTGATTCTAGCCTTGATTACCACTTGCAATACTTGATCGCCATCGGTATTATTCATTCCAATTCCAAGATCTACATCGAGAGTATCAATCCATTCATCGGCACTACCGTTTTGGAATTCAACGACCCAGAGGTCACCATCTTGGCCGAAAACATTACCACTTGCGCTAAAGGTATCGCTGATTTGATTACCCTCATAATCAACAGTGATATCCACTTCGATCACAGAATATCCACTACCGCTTTCAATCGCTTGTAGAGTAGTCATATTGCCATTGATTGTTTCTGCTGTCGAACTTGTGACTGCGGTAATATTCATACTCAAATCACTGACATCCTTGCGGTTGAATTCAAGGATAATAACCAATGGATCATCGAGAACCTGTGCGGTTTTGGCAGCACTATAGTCCATTTCTAATGCTAAGTCGTGCTCAATAGTTGAGAACTCAGCCGATAAGGTCACGCTTCCAATTGGCAAAATCAGGTCGAGTTCGCCATTGCTCTCAACATCGAGATACCATTCTTGGTCACCACCGACATCTACTTCGATACGCACCGGTTCCTGAATCTCTGAATCAGATGCATTGTGCTCCTGTAAGTGGAAATCTGTCCAAGAAGTAGAGATTTCCACCCTACCGCCTTGACTCATTTCCAACTCGATGCTACCTCCATCGTGAATAGACGCATCCAGCAATCCTATTGCAACTCCTCCTCCATTTGGTCCGGGATTGGCCTCAAGAACTACCACAACCCAATTGCCAGGTGTGACATCTGCGCTCCAACTGAGAACTCCTGAATTGAGAGCCCCAGTAACCACTACGGGATCTCGCTCCACACCGATTACCGGATAGAGGGTTATGCTGGCACCATCAAGGCGAGTTTCATCAATCAAATCAGTGATATTTCCTGAAACACTAACCAAACCTGCGGTCATTTCAATATCTTGATTTAAAGTCACATTCTCGACGGTTATACCACTTTCATTATTGGTATTGTAGTAAACGGTGTCAAATCCAACCTTGGCTGCCGAAACATTGTAGGTCTGCTGAATAGGCACATATAGGCGCCAAACACCTTCGGAATCGGTTTGCACTGTCTCATTGACAATTCCACCGATAACG
>CAUYXQ010000214.1:0-2685 GCA_963577015.1 Candidatus Thalassarchaeaceae archaeon | reverse complement strand
AGCAAATTCCGGAGATGGCTATGTCGGAATGAGTGGGACCAGTATGGCTACACCAGGTGCTGCTGGAGTAGCAGCACTTATTTTCCAAGCAAATCCCGAACTCTCACCTTTCGATGTGCGTAATATCATGCAAGAGACCTCAACATATCGCCAATGTCATTACATGACCAGTAACGAACCCTGTGCCGAGGACCTCATCCCTAAAAACCGACAGAATAACGTCTATGGACACGGTCATGTCAACGCTTTGGAATCGGTGCTCGAGGCCGCAGAGAGAAGTTATTTCTTAGACAAGAATTTAACTCTGGAACTGCAGACCTTATCCAGCGATAATAACCGTATACCCCTTGGACCTGGAGATGTAATCACCTTCACACTTACAGCGCCGGCTGATACCGTACAGTGGCGCTCAAATCACCTAAGAGATGATTGGGCGAATCTGCATAGTTATGAACACGACACCACCGTAACCCTTGATTATGAAACTGTGGAACATCAACTAGAGCATCTACCGGGTAAAACTCTTGTAGGAAATCACACCCTTTCGATGAGAGCGATCAAAGGAGAGAGTTCCTCACCGCTCATCACCTTCGACATCGTCTTCAAGGATACCGGAAATTCAGATGACCCCCCATCCGATAGTTTCAGCGCTCTTATTCCAGGAATCGCCAGCATAGTCATCCTTGTAATTGTAGGCACTCTCGTGCTCGGCATCATCCAAGAAAAGCGAGAGGCTGAGCGATTGCGAATCAACTCTTCTGAAAAGGATTACATCGATGCTGTTTTCGACGCTGATGTCGATTCCGTCGTCGATGCTGAACTTGTTGAATGACCATTACCACCTCCTATCTGTCGAAGGCTATAATACTCAAAAGGCTGAGATTATATTGATACCATGAGTGATGTACCGGCCAAACCTAGTCGCCCTAGCAGAGTAGCAACACCAACTACCAGCGGTGGATTATATGGTAAAGTCGAGGGTTTACGGCTCGAGGTAAAGACTCCTGGCGTTGCCGAAGTCGACTTCATGAGCAAGTTCGCTCAATTGGTGATGTACGGCATCGCCATGTTGGCTATCTGGGGTGGAATTCTCTCAATCGCCTTCGCCGAAGATGCTACCAATAGCAATTTTTTGATCCTCGGTGCAGGCGGCATTATCTCGGCGACCATGGCTATCGCCATGGTCGAAATGCAGCGCAAACGCGGTGGCGGTGGTCTGCACGCAGTGCATGATTATCTGCTGGGAATCGGTTTATTCTTCGCAGCGATTGGAGTGCTATGGGGCACCCGTTATCTGATCTCCATCGCTGCCGGTAACGGCGTCGATTTCCTTCTGGTCGAAGGCGTACCTTACAGTGACATGGATTGGTCACCTTCGGCCAATGCGATATACGTTCAATTGGGCGCGTGTTTGGCACTGATTGCGGCTGCGGTATTCTACCTCAGAAAACTGGAGGGTGCGACTTCTTTTGCTTGGTCGGTCATTACTTTCACCCCCATTGCCATCGCCGTTGCCGGAGTGGGGCCGTGGCTTTCTTGGTCTGGTGACATCGTCTCTTGGCAATTGGGCATCTCGATTGTAACCTTAACCTTCTTAGCAATGTGGTTAGCCTTGCAATCCAATAATGGTGTCATATTCGCTATCGCAGCAATAGTCAGCGGTATTATCCCCTTACTCTACGAAGTCCTCAACGAAAATGCGCCCGAGGATGGTGCCGGCGGCGCACTTTCTCTTCTGGTTTTCATCATTATAGGTCAAGGTGTGCTCGCCGCCGATCAGCGCTTGCGTCAAAGCCTGATTCAGAAAACCTCCTTCATACTAGTTGGCGAAGTCCTGCTAGCGATTCTTGTGGCAAGGGAGATGGAACTCAATCTAATCCTAGGGCCATTACGTGAATCGATGTTAGGAGAAATGGCCACCTATATCAATCTGCAAACCGCACTATGGGTAACCCTCCTGCTTGCATATCTGCCGGCGGTCCATGGCCGCAGAACCCCATGGATGCCAATTGGCCTCGCAGGTAGTATCTGGGTCATATCACCCGAAGCCAGTATAGTCCCTTGGATTATTACCATCCTGATATTACCATATATGTTGATAATGGCCACAGCCACTCGAACTTGGGTCGCCAATTGCACCTTCATCGCCGCCGGAATCTCCTTCTTCATTCAGGATAGTACTTCGGCTGGCTTCGTCATTAACGATATCGAATTGGTCATCGCAGTCGCCCTGATAGTTGTCGGTGAACTCTCTCGTATGCGCAGCACCCTTTCCGATTGGGCTCACTTCCTCACCTTGGGCCTGATAGTAATGTCAAAGTCGATTCTACTCGGCACCAATATCTGGGTACCGTGGCTAATAGTTCTCTACATCATCATAAGTTCGTGGCGAATGCTGCATCAAGCAGCAGCATCCGAAGACGTCAATCGTCGTATCGAGGCGAGTGCAGCATTGCTCGCTTCGGTAATAATGACCCTTATCCTAGCCTTTTCCAAACGCTTGACCATGAATTTGCCAGATGGTATCGCTCAATTCCTCGACGGCATGAATCTACCACTGGCGATTCTAGCCATCATCATCTGGGCCAGCATGCGCCGCTACAAAGGGGTGGAGATGGATCTCGGTCATGTCTTCTCTTGGCTAGGAAGAAAGGGTAAGCGAGCAGTACCGGTCTTCGAGTCAGA
>CAUYXQ010000213.1:0-2690 GCA_963577015.1 Candidatus Thalassarchaeaceae archaeon | reverse complement strand
ATCCCACCTATTCTCGGATTGGGTAATGATTGGACACCTTTTGAGAAGGAGGTCGAAGACAGATTCCTATGTCATGATCCAGAATCTTACTCGCTTCCGGTTTCGGTTGTGATTCCGGTCTACAATCGAATTGAAAAATTGGGAAAAACTATCGCAGCATTAACCCACCAAACCTACCCACACTCGTTGATTGAAGTGGTAATCGCTGATGATGGTAGTTCAGATGAACCAGAATCACTTATTGCTATGTTTGACAAGTTCTTCCCTTTCAAACACATTTTCCAAGAAGACAAAGGCTATCGTTTATCCGAAATAAGAAATAAAGGGGTCGCTGCTGCAACTCATGACAATATTATCATCCTTGATTGTGATATGCTACCTGAACCAACACTAGTCGAGGCTTTCATGCAATATGCCCATGTTGGAACCCGCTGTGTTATGATTGGAGGCCGCAGATATGTCAACACCGATCACCTCAGTATCTCTGATGTGAGAAAAGATATCACGACTGTTCTTTCATTACCTAGTTTGCGAACAGATACCGGAGAAATACCAAAGGGTGATGAAGCACCTTCAGAGGATTGGCGTTACAAAATATACCGCTCATCAGACAATTTGAAAACCGAAAAATACCCATTCAGGGCTTTTTGCGGGGGTAATGTTTGCTTTCACAAATCCCTGCTTGAGGTGGTTGGTCCTTTTGATGAAACTTTTACCGCATGGGGTGCAGAGGACACCGAATTTGGATACCGGGTCTACAACCATGGCTATTGGTTCATCCCTGTAGAAAAGGCTGGGGCTTTGCATCAAGAGCCCCCGGATGGTTCTAATGAGACCGACCGTGAAGCTGGAAAAGCGATTACCAAACCGATTCTGATTGAACGCTGCCCGGCTGTCTATCGTAAAATGGAGAAAGACAGAGTATACTTCGTACCCAAAGTTTCGGTCTATATGCCGGCGTATAATTGCTTTGATTACGTAGAAGAAGCCATTGATAGCGCATTAAATCAGACCTACACCGATCTAGAAGTTGTTGTTGTCAACGATGGCTCAACCGACGGCACCGGAGAACTATTAGAGAAAATCTATGGAAATAATCCAAGAGTGCAGATAATACATCAAGAAAACGGCGGTATTTCAGCTGCATCTAATACCGCACTCAATCATTGTAAAGGCGAGTATGTGTTACAACTAGATTCGGATGATGCAATATTACCTAATACGGTTGAAATACTAACCAAAGTGCTAGAACAAAATGAAGTTGGGTTCGTCTATGGAGATTCCTATCTGACCGATGAATCCAGTAGGGCATATGGTCGGGCATATTCATGGTCGGTATTCGATCGGAAAAAACTGCTTACCGGCATGATGCTGCACCACCCGCGTATGTTCAGAATGCGAGACTATCGACGGACCACTGGCTTCGATGAATCGTTGAGCAATGCTGTTGATTATGACATTTTTCTCAAATTATCAGAGGTAACCGATGGCTACCATTTACAAACACCTCTCTATCTTTATCGTCAGCACAAAGCCAATACTTCAGTAGTTAATACCGGCGCACAGGATACTAACACTCACAGAACAATTCAAATGGCCTTTGCTAGAATTGGCCTAGGCAAACGTATCGAACTTAAGCCTGAACCTGAGCATGCGCGGCGGATGTCCATGAATTTAATTTCAGATTGCGAAATGAAACTAGATATATCGGCATCATATCAGCGTATGGGAATCGAAAAACCAATCCAATCTCATCACTATTTCTGGCAGATTGAAAGACATGTAGTGAAAAATAGCCTCACTCGGCAAAATGAGATGACTGCAACCGATGAGAGATTTGTCAGGATTGGGCCCTTTGGTTCACCAAGAGTCGCAATATCAGTGTCGGCAAGTGTTGAGCATGACCATAAAATGCCTAGTGAAATCCTCACTAATCGACAGGCAAAACGCGTGATGTATTACGTCGATTTATCCGCTCCACGTAATGACCAAGCCGCTATAGAATTGAGAAGACATCTGCAAGAAGACCGCGGCTGGATAAGCGAGATTATCACCAGGAGTGAAATCGGTAGAGTCAGAGCGAGGAACGAGGATACGAGGAAGGTTTTACGAGCCTATGAGGATTCTCTAACCGAGGTTATCACGGTTGCTGATGCCGAGTCGGATATAGCAAATGATTCAAGCAAATACGAAATAGACAAATATTGGAGTCAAGAAGGAGAACGATTACTCTTCAAATGGGAAGAGGAAGAAGTATTCTTCATAATGCCAGATAATTGGTATTTGGCTGAGACTCATGATGATCTTCTACGTCTAGCGCATTATGTCATGGTCGCGCCGTGGGACAAGACTGTATTGGATGGTTGGAAACCTACGCGTAGACCGGGATGGCGCCCGGGTCTTGCCTTCTCTGGAGGGATAGACTCCGCAGCAGCAATGGAATTGATGCCCTCTTCAACCGTACTGATTTACAATGAAAGAGATGGGATTGGTGGTCAATTAAATCACACCAATGCATTTAGATTCTTTGAACATATTCGCGAAATAACTGGAAGAAATGTGATTCGCGTGCCCTCTAACCATGAGAGCTTGAGAATGCGCGACGGGAAAATGCCAGGATTCAGTACGGATTACGCATGTGGGGTTCAAGTAATCCTTCTCGCAGATTACTTTGGTTTAGATAGCCTCGG
>CAUYXQ010000212.1:0-2721 GCA_963577015.1 Candidatus Thalassarchaeaceae archaeon | reverse complement strand
TGTTCCGAAACCCGTCTTCTCCATGGAGCCGAGAACCCGTTTTTCCCCCATTACACTCGTGAATGATGATGCTTTCTTACAAATAAACCCTTTGCCCTTCTTGAATCAGGTAATTATCGTTTTGTCGCATTTGTCGCATTTGTCGCAATCCGAGTGTGCGCATCCGAGAGAAAAGTATCATTATCAATATCCTGAAGAATATAATCTTCTCCGATAGCGGCAAATAGATTTTCTGCAAATCTAGTCAACTCATCGACAATGGTTAAATTCCCCATAAGCGCACTTCTGGATAAAGGATTCAGATCTACTACAATCACGAATTTCCCCATCGCCACCAGTGCTTCACATCTATCTCCATCTTCTAAAGGAACTAGAATTACATCTGAGGAAAAAATTCCTTTACTTGCGCAGTTTGCTCTAGGTCCTTCTAAACCGGGTATCTTGGTATCGGGGTCAGCGCCAAGAATTTCCACATCAATATTCAATTTTTGTTTGATTTCTTGCAGGTGGTTTAATAGAGCAATCATGCGTTCTGGGGTACGATAGAAAATATTGATTTCAACCGGACATCCAAGGGCGTCAGCAACCAATAGCATCTCCTTTCCAGCCAGCGCTACAACGTTACCATTCAGACTGATGATAGGCCTCTTTGCCAATTTAAGGCGTGCTGCCGCTTGTTGGGTTGCTATAAGAGCGCTTGGTGTAGTTACCTCCCCGAGAAGGTAATCAAAAGCCTCCCCTCTTCCGTGGGCGATCAAAGCACTTGCCGCCAACATTCCTTTTTCTGCAGCCTGTTCTAGACGATGACGGAGTAGAAGTGACTTGTAACGCGGGTGACTAGGGTCGGCTGCAATATCATTCACAACATCACCTAATTATCTACGATAAGCATTGAAAGATCCAGAGGTTTTGTGCCCCTATTTATTACGCTGGTAGAAAGGACATCAACTCTACATTGCCGCCATTCCTCTAGGCCAGAGAGGGTGATGCCGCCACTTGCTTCAATCAACACGTGCTCTCGCAAACCCATCTCATCCAATTCATCAACAACAACTTTGCATCTTTCTGCTGAAAAATTATCAAGCATAATCACTAATTTGGGCAATTCTTCCTTCATCCTTCGTTCAGACCATGTGAATGCGGCGATAATTGCTTCTTTTTCATTTTGAACTTCGATTTCTAAAAAGGCGCCGCATTGTAAAAAGTCAACCGCGCCAAGAAATTTCGCAATCCTTGAAGAATGAGCATCAATATCTGGATGAATGGTTGCCAAATCATTCTCTTTAATCATCAATGCATCATTTCTTGATAACCGGTGCGTTAAACCTCCCCCTAAGAAAACAGCCCATTTATCTAAGAGCCCCCACGTGGTTTTTCTTGTACAAGCAATTTGCTTTGGAGCAATAGTCGACCACTTTTTTGCTTCCGTAGTAATACCCGAGAGGAAACCAAGAATATTCAAAATCGATCGTTCCATCATTAGAACCGCTTCTCTTGGACCTTCGATTTGAGCAATCTCATCACCCGCATTAATTTGTCTACCGTCGTTTGAAGCCCAGGTAATCGAGAGATTGCCTGCCCAGATATGCAACATATGGTCAACTGCTGCAGTACCAGAAATCATACCACTTTCCCGAGCAATAATTTGTGCAATAACATGATTATCATTGCTCATTATCGGCATATCAATACCATCGTCTGCAAGAATAGCACTGGTCCAACGGTCGATGCTAGCCAGTAGTAATCTACTCGGCCCATCAACCGCAGACCACAATTTGAATCCCCGGTCATGGGGGAGCGAATCAGCCGCTGCCATACAGGGTGCGCGTGGTGCGCGGACTTATGCCTGACCCTCTTCTCGCTAGGTTATGGCAAGGGTGTTGGTTGTGGGGGCGGGTCTCCACGGACTTGCTACGGCCATTCATTCACACATTGCCGGAAACCAAGTGGTGATTCTTGAAGCAAAAGATAGGATTGGGGGACGGGGAACTTCACAATCAAATGGTGGCTTTCAACTCGAACACGGTCCACATCTATTGCAAAAAAACGATAGGCTACATAAATTGGTAAAAAAGGTCGGTGGTTTGAGTTTATCATTAAGATCTCTGCGTCCACAAAAAGTGAAAATAATAGGAATTGGAATGCTCTATCCTTCAGGTGATGTCAAATCTATATTAAAATTGAAAAGAGGCGAGGACGAGGAACGGGAAAAGGCCCTATCTCTTCTTTCATCATGGGGGCTGAATATTCCTCAGCGTAGAGAGGCCCTACTAAAAGGGCGTTTAATGGTCCCACAAGGGGGCTGGGCCGGATTGGTTGGTAGATTAGCAACTGCTGTCGACGAGGCAGGGATTCCGATTCAAACCAAAGCCAAGGTAATCGAAAGAATAGCAGGCGGTGTATTACTAAAAGACGGCACTAAAGTCGAAACCGACGAGGTAATCATGTGCACAGGACCTAAGAGCAATGGGACAAAAGTAGCGACATTAGATGTCGTATTATCGGCAAAACCCTTGTTGGGGCTACATGGCATTGTGAAAGACGACGTAGCGATTCTCGACCTTGCAGCGATACATCCACAACGTTCGCCAGGCCACAGTCATTTATCCTGTATTGCATTGAAGGGGGGGTTGGCTGCAATCGAATCCTTGCTCGACGAAAGGGCATCGGGTTGGAGGGAGCAAATAGTAGTGCAGAGGAAAAATGACAGCATCATTATCT
>CAUYXQ010000211.1:0-2737 GCA_963577015.1 Candidatus Thalassarchaeaceae archaeon | reverse complement strand
TGAACTTGAACTTCACAAACACTGGGATCGGTTGCATCCATGCCAATCTTATGGGATGTATAACCGATATCTGCGGCCGCTTTGCGAGCAATCGCTTCGTAATCTGGCGCCACACCGTTCACGGTGACCTCACCTGCAAGGATGATTAAACCCATATCGGCTTTGCCTTTAACGCAGGTTTCTACGGCAACACGGCAATTTTCATCAACAGCCAAACAAGCGTCGACTATCGCATCTGAGATAGCATCGCAAAGCTTGTCAGGATGGCCACTACTAACCGATTCACTAGAAAAAAAGACTTCAGCCATATCGACCCGTCCAAACACTTGGCTATCAATGATGCGCTGATTCAGCGATGCCTTCATGATGCAATCCCGACCCCCCCAGCCCATGGCAGTAGTCGAATACCACCCCACGGCATATCGCACACACACACTTGGCCAGATTCAAGAATCAGGAGCAGATTTATTGGCAACAGAGGTCAAGATCTGTGGGTTTATGGAAGCGGTTCGCGGTAAAGGAAAAATATGTTTTATGGATATTAGAGATGGTACTGGTCGCTGTCAGATTTTCTTCAAAGAGGGTAGCGTCGATGCGCAGACCCTTACAAAAGCACAAACTCTCTCCCGTGAATCTACGGTTCAAGTGATTGGAGTAGTCGCACAAAAAAGACCGCCTAAGGTCGCCGAAGGAGAACCTACACCCCCACCGACTTACGAGGTCGTCGCGTCTACTTTCAATGTGATAACCGAAGCATTAACACCACTTCCTTTAGGAGTTACAGACACGGTATCGGTTGGCTTGGATACCAGATTGGACAACCGATTCATGGATTTACGCAGAGCCCACGTCAGTGCCATGTTTACCTTGCGCTCAAGGGTTCTACAATACGGTAGAGAACACCTGATTACCGAAGGATTCAAGGAGATTAACTCTCCAAAAATAATCGCCTCCGCGTCCGAAGGTGGAACCAACCTCTTCCCGATGATGTATTTTGACACACCTGCATTTTTGAGTCAAAGCCCGCAACTCTACAAACAATTAACAATTCTTGGCGGAATGGAGCGTGTATTTGAGATTGGGCCTGCATTCCGCGCAGAAAACCACGATACTTATCGCCATCTAAATGAATTCATTTCCTTTGATATCGAAGGCGCATGGATGGACGATAATGATGTAATGGCGGTACAAGAGCGCATGATTCACCACATTTGGCAATCGATTGCTGATAATGACCAAGACCAGATCGATATCATCAACCAATATCGCATCAGCCAGGATGAGCAGCCGGTAATTGTTGAAGTTCCGACGCTTCCATTCCCCAGAATCGAATACTGTGATGCTATCAAAATGATTGAGGATGCTGGCGCAAACATTTCTTGGGGCGATGATATTGAATCATCGCACTGCGATATCATCGCTGCTAAATATCCCGGGTTCCATTTCCTACCACGCTGGCCGATGGCAATGAAACCATTCTACATCCATCACATCGCTGGTGAGGACGGTGCAACCGGCGAACAACTCAGTCGTGGTTTCGATCTCAATTACGGTCGTGACGAGATGACTAGCGGCGGACAGCGTGAGCACAATGTCGAGGTTTTAGAGCAAAACCTGCGCAACAAGGGACTCGAGCCCGTCGATTTCTCATTCTACACCGATGGTTTCCGCTACGGTGCACCACCACACGCCGGCTGGGGACTTGGCGTTGCCCGCCTATTGATGGCACTTACAGGTGCGAGAAATGTACGTGAAACCGTATTATTTCCAAGGGATAGGCAACGAGTCACACCTTGACCGAAAAGAACGGGTAGTGCAACCTCTTCGGCCATCACATGGCGAAGCCGAATTTCGCATATCTCCTGCTGAAGGAACATCCGTATGGCAGGGAGATGCTAAAGCAAATTCTTTCCGAGGGTTTCGTGCCCAAAATTATCATCAGTGAGGATTCTGATGTCGCTGATGAAGAACGCAATAAATTCCTCAGACGGATAGAGGGAAACCCGATTGCTGCGACCATAAAAGAGCAGATATATGGACTTGATATCGCTCACATTGAAGTTGCAATTCACAATTCGGAGCAGGTGATGCCACATATCCGCGAATTGGACTTGGATTTGATCGTCTTTGGTGGCACTAGAATCATCCGTGGCGAAATACTCGACCATCCCCATGATGGAGTGATTAACTCCCACCCAGGACTGCTACCAGAGTGTCGAGGTTCAGCCTCTCCTGCCTGGTCGGTCTACCACGACATTCCAATAGGTTCATCAACCCATTTCTGCGATAATGGCATCGATACCGGGGAATTACTGATGCGGAGAGAGGTTGCGGTAAAACGTGGAATGACCTATGAAGATCTATGCTATGAAACACTGGTGCTTGCTGGGGTATTGATGAAAGAGGCATTGATGCATTATGTAGCCGATGAATGGCCGGGTCTCAGACGACCGCAAGGCCAAAGTGAATACCCGACCTTCCGCAATGCATCCGGCGAGGTTCTCGCCGTTGTCGAGCAAAAATTATCCGAGCAATCCTACTCTCATTATGCCGACTAAAAAGCAATTGAAAAATCAAAAACGCCAATTGGAGAAATAGATATGACAAACCCGGAATCACCATTCAAAAAGACCGCCTTTAAAGATATGAGAGCATTGATCTGTGGCGCCAGCCGCGGCATCGGTAGAGCCGCGGTCAAAGCCTTCGCCGATGCTGGAGCGAACGTAATAGCCTGTAG
>CAUYXQ010000210.1:0-2801 GCA_963577015.1 Candidatus Thalassarchaeaceae archaeon | reverse complement strand
TCGGAATCATCGATAGTAGGTAAAGTGCTAGACCAGCCTTCTTCCTCAACGCCATCGATTTGGCGACGAAGATGAGCTCTTTGGTCTTCTGGAGACCATTTTATCGCTGCTGCCTGTACAACTTTAGCACCACAATTTGGGCACTCAACTTTCAACGTATGAATGTCACAAGACGAACATACTTGTAGCATCTGACGTACCATTTCAGTCCCTCTGTGCAGATGCCTGACCGCCGGCATCGGTAATGACCTTGATACAACTCTTGGTTGCATTATCCCAAACCTCTTCGCCGGTTTTGAAATCAGGTGCTTTTAGTTCTATTCGATAGGATGGCGCACCATCATAATAACAGAAAACTTCGACTTCCGTTTCATTATCGGAAAATCCTTCTGCTGCAAGCAATCCTGTTCGGATGATTTCAATGCCCTCTTTGTGCTCTACTGTGAGGCTGAAAGTGCCGCGTATTTCGACGAAGGGTGGAATGATATTCTCGACAGCAATCTCGATGAAATCTGCAATCCAATCGCCTTCAAAGCCAGCATCTACAATAGAGTTAGGGTGTAATGCAGCTTCCTCAAAGGCCGAGTATAAGGTTTCGAATGCCTCGCTGAGTTCCCTGATGGTAGTGGCGGTTTTCTCTTCATCCCAACTGGCTTTTTCACCGAGAACTTTCATTAATTGATTGGCGCGTTGCTCGTTCTTCCATTGTTGAAGACGGGCCCTGCGTCTTTCTTCGCTAACACTTTTGAGCGATAATTCTAAACTTTCACCATCACGTCGTACCCTTAATACTTTACAGATTAATCGTTGGCCATCTCTTACGAATCCACGGATATTCTTTATCCAACCTGATGCGACTTCGCCGATGAAAATAAATCCACGGATACCGGGAAATTCATCGAGATCGACATAAGCACCGTTCTGTTTGACTTCGGTAACAGTGCAGACGACTAAAGCACCCTCATCTGGCGCCCCGGCTAACTTCTTACGCATGGAGGCTCAGGCCTCCTCATTGTAGGGTCTCTAGGACTTCACATCCGACCAACTGGGCATTTCCACCAGCAGGGCTGGTCAATGTTGCACCACATACACCGCAAGCGATAGCGGTTGTGGCACGGGAGAAAATGATGGTCTCATTACTGCAGTCTTTGCAACTTACTTTGAGAAATTGGCTTGCCATAATAATCACTTCACTTGTCGATGAGTTCGAATTTCTTCGCTCTTTGGCAAGGAGCATAGTGTGCCTTGCCGGTTTCATTGCAACGGAATAGGATGTTGACCCTCTTGGTAGGTTTTTCACGACCTTCGGGCTTTGGTCTAGGGAAACCACGGTAACCAGCCATAGCTCTGCGGAAACGGCGCTGGCCCCATTTGAGTTCGCTTGCTCGCTTCTTCTTTACACGTTCAATGGTATGCATGGTATGCTTACCCGCTGAAGGGCTGTAGCGTTTGACCTGACGGGGCATTTTTACCATAAGAACACCAGAAGCAAGTCGGCCACTCAGGGTCCGTATATATGTATGCCGCACATTATTATGCGATGAAAATGCACTACTGCGCCTATGTGAAGGGTGATGTTGATAAGAATGAATCGTTGTGGGGGTTTGATGGATAGCATGCTCGGCGCGGCGCTATTGTTCTGGCTGCCATTGTTGATGATTGCGTGTGGAGTGTGGATGTCATCCTCTCTAACCAAGTCTGTTATCGGACGTAGCATCTCGTTTATAGGACTGGCGATGGTGATGATTTCACCATGGACAACCCCCTCATCTGATTCAACTGCCGCCGGACAATTGCTGCTCCAGTTATTGATCCCAGTGGTAATAATGTGTTGGGGGCTATACGGAATGATATTTGGTGGATATGTTCCCGTACAAAGACTATCTCGATCATCACGTTGGTTAGGGCTTGGTGGCTGTATCATCGCCATCACTAGCTTGGGCCTTATGCATTGGAGTATTATGACGCCGATGTGGCGCGGGGAAATCAACCCCTATTGGATCGTTTTCTGGCCTACTTTCTTGCTCTTTACCATCTCGATATCCAGTGTTGCATGTGTATCTCTGCTGACATTAGGCACTAACCGTTTGAACTCAGCGTTTCGTTTAGCAAGTCTTGGTTTACTAATCGCCATCATTACAATATCAGCGATGTTGATCGATGGAGCGATAACTTCGGCTGAGGCCTTTCGCGAGCATCTATGGATGGCCTCAGCAGATATTCTCGGGATAATTCTCGGTGCAGGTTCGGCTATCATCGTATTCACTATTGTGATTTGGACCTATGAGAATACCCAATCCCACCCTAGTATCACCACTCCGCCAAGCGCTGAGGAATACGAGCACATCGCAGCGGTAATCGCTGATAATCTCGGGGGTGGCGAGGATGAGTGATGGCAAGGCAAATTGGGGTTGGTTATTCATTGCGGCTTTATTGCCGGTATTGTTTATGGTCGCATTCGATGTGATTTTGGGTCATAGCTTCCCGGAGGAAGCGTTTAAGCGATTTGCAAATGCTCTGCTTACATCCTATGTCTTAGCAGGTATTCTATTGACTGGAAATCTCTTCTTTTATGCGGGAAGCCGACAGCGACCTTTAGCACCGATTGTCGGCATGGGAATCGCGATTCTCGCTGGAATCGCCATCACGGTTTTGCTATTGAGCCAGAATGATTTATTGATGGAAGCAAATGGTAGCATCCGTGCTCAGATTCTCCACAACATCGTCCACATGCTGGTATCTGCAGGGGCGATGGTGCTGTCTGCAACGTTGGTAATAGGCTCGATGTTCGCCGCTATTGT
>CAUYXQ010000209.1:0-2853 GCA_963577015.1 Candidatus Thalassarchaeaceae archaeon | reverse complement strand
ATCGCTTGAATCTACGGCTATTGAAGTATAGTAACCCACATTACCTGTACTGTCAATTGTTGAGGTAGCCATTGAAAATACTGCTGGCTCTTCAAAATCGAAGATGATGCTTGGAGGCTTGGTTTCATAATACAGTTTCATCACATCATCGTATAACAATAAATGGCCGTAAAGGCGAATATCGTCAATCCAACCGTCCACTTCGCTACTGCCATCACTACGCTCACCAATGCTGATTTGAGCATCGGCATTGACCATGGCACCCGAATAGGTAGGATCGTAAGAGATGAGCGCACCATTGAGTAGCAAATCCACACCATAAGTGCCTTCGGTATCAAACATGCAAGTGACCATCGTCCATTCGGTTGGCAAAGCCATCACCGAGGAAGTAGCACTGTTGAAAAGTCCACCTGCAATTGTGTTGGTATTGACTGAGCACGCCCAATACCCTTGGTTAGATGTGGTGGGGACCCAGCGCATTTGGAAGGCCTCTTGGGATGCTGCTTGGCCGCTTTCTTGCGAAATAATCCATTGCTGAGCACCGGTGTCGGAGTTGAGTTTTACCCAAGCATTGGCCGTAAAGGCTTCACCTCCTTTAGAGAAATTAGTGTCATCACCACTAGGAATAACAAAGCGATTGTTGTTGAATTGAATGGCAGAGTCAACTTGCCCCTCTTCACCATACCTGAGATAATTACCTTCAGCAAAAGCCGGTGGACTACCATCGAAATAGAGTTGAGCGATTTCCCAATCTTCTAAGACCCGATTCCAAATTCCGACCTCATCGAGATCACCGGTGTACTTTCGTGGAGCGATTCCTCCGTTAGAATAGGTATGTGAACCAAGGTATAGTACTCGTTGAGCCGTTGGATCGACTGTGAAAGCGTTTGCTGAGGTATAGGTGCTACCATCATCCAATACACCATCGACGTAAATGTGCATTGAAGAGGGGCTATAGCCATCAAAGACTGCAACGATATGATGCCAATTCCCGTCATCAACATCTGTGGCAGACCAACGCTTATTGCCACCGACTCCAGTATTATCATCAAAGGACATTCTCGCCTTACCAGTTGTATCATCAATCCAAACCGTAATCGCATCAGCCCTATACCCCGAATCGATATTAACCAAAGCGACATTTGAATCTGTGCTCTTCATCCATAGGGAAATAGTTGCACTAAGACCCACATCTATCTGTGCAGGATTATTGGTTGAGGCCCATGCATTGGTAAAGGATTGTCCATAGTTTCTCTTCCCTGAAATACGTGTGATTCCAGCATCATAAGCTGCATAAAAATCATGATTATTTACAGATGAGTCCACTGCTGAGGACATTTGTACATCCTCTAATCCATAATAGGCGACCAGTTCATTCTCAAATTGGAAACCACCAAAGTCATCTGCCGCAAGAGGAGCGCCCGAACTGTAAAGTTGCTCGATTTCCCAATCCAGCAAAACCCGATTCCAAATCCCAACCTCGTCGAGATTACCAGTGAAGAAATTCGAAGGGGTTCCAGCATAGCGACCTAAATGTAGAATCCGCGAGTTGCCGGAGTTGATGCTGACTGAGGCGTCGATAGCAGTGCCATCATCGAGCGAGCCATCGATGTAAATATGGATAGAAGAAGCACCGGCGCCACCGAATGTAGCCAATACATGATGCCATTGGCCATCATCCACTGTAGAAGATGAATAACGTCTTATTTGATCACTGGCACCGGAACCGGACTCGATACTTGCCATTATCGTTCCACTTGAATCAAGCCAGATGCCCATTAAATCGGCATGATAGCCACTATCGATTATTACCAGACCCTTGTTATTATCCGTGGTCTTTACCCATAGGGAATAGGTGCCTACATCGTCGATAGCGTAGATTTCACTAGTGCTATCAATCCAGCCAGAAGCAAAGGTCTGACCAAATCCTTGCATCCCGCTCGAGCGAGTGATTCCATAATTAGAGGTTAAATCATGATCATAAGGCGACTCGTCGATATAATTGGTAGAGGTTTCCTCCAGCCCATAATAGGCGACTATTCCATCATCGAGATTGAATAGTGGAAGCCCATCGACACCGTTGCCACTCTGGTCAATCAAGGGACCTGATGCTTCATCCATCGTATAGTGGATACGGGGACCGACTGTGTCGATGTAATATTGCATGATTTCAGATTCGTTAAGGGCACGGTCAAGGATAAAAACATCATCCATTGTTCCTTCGAATTCTTGTAAATTGGCCAATACATCTCTTCCAATGTACATACTCCCAGTTGGAGACGAAATCGAGGTCAATTTACCATTGTAAGCACTAAGAGTCACATCTTCGCCATTGATGTATAGCAGGGTGTCATCATTAATGTCCACTGTCAAAGCGATATGTGTCCATTCACCTTGTTGAATATGACTTGCTGGAGATGACACCCCCTGGCCACTGTTGATTGGTGATGTAAACATCACTTTATTTTGATAATAATTCAGGTAAGCACCATTTCCAGCGGTACCGGATGCAGTTCCGTGTTTGATGAACAATTGATCCGATACTGTATCATCCATGTTCACCCAAAGAGACCAAGTGAACTCAGTTCCACTGTACCAATCTGGTGAACTCGTTACTTCCAAATAATCATCAGCGCCATCAAAATGAACTGCATTGCCTTGGCCTCCTACGCCATTTACCGCGAGCGGATTGCCGTTACTTGAGGCAGGGTAATCGTTACCCGAATAGTCCTCAAAATCACCAGTATGAATACTCGTATCAAAATTTGCATACTTGAGATTTTGATTCGTCTGATCATGATAAGAAATGTGTGAATTATCGTTTGAATCTACCGCTATTGAAGTATAATAACC
>CAUYXQ010000208.1:0-2873 GCA_963577015.1 Candidatus Thalassarchaeaceae archaeon | reverse complement strand
ATCGCGGGTTTTATCGTTTCCGATTTATTATTTAGCGCATTACCAACATTACTAGAATGGGAATTGCAAGTAAAAATAGGGCTGGTAATCTTAGGCTTCGGTTTGGTCTATTCGGCATTGATTGCGGTGATGCGTTCCGTAGCAGGAATAGGCGTGTATATGGCTGTTAGTTCACTGGTGTTTGCCCTAAACGATCATGGCTATGAAATCGAGCAAAGCCATTCTAATTTGCTTGGGGCTGGTTTGGCAGTAGGCGCTTTTCTTCTCACGTGGAATATGCGTCGCGCAATGCCCTTGCTTGCGAGTTTAATCGTCGGGGCAAGCCTTGGAGTGGCCTCTTTCCAATTATTTCATGGTGCTACACTCAGCCAAATCGACCCGGTGCGACCTGAGCCGATGTGGCTTTGGATTTTATTCATTTGTGTTGGCCTATTGATACAACGAATCGACATCAAAAAACGACGCCATCTAAAGGAGGTAAAGGAAGGCACAGTCTATGATCCCGAATTATCAGAGGATAAACATTTCAAGGCGCCGAAGAAAAAAGGTTTAGATAAATATATGGAAACCGAGGCATGGCATCAGCAACCGAACTCATAACACTATAATCACTGATTACAGTAAGTTCTAATTATTTACTGGAGCAGACGAATAAAATATTCGCCATAATTGTTTTTCGTTGAAAAGCATATCTTGATATGGAGACTTGTGGTGCAACATTCATGATAGCCAAGAATAGCGAAGATGAAATCGAAACAATCGAAGCATTTGCACATTGCGATGGCCCTTGCGGGGTATATGATCCAGCGAGCGCAAGAATCGCTGGGGAAGCAGTTCAATCGATGACCAAAAAGATGCTTGACCTAACCTGTCCCGACACCGGAGAAGGTGCGTCAATGGCTACTTATCTAAACACCATGAGTCGCTATGCTGCTATCAAGGAAGAGGAAGCACAGAAATGTAAAGATGAGTTACTTGTACTTTGGACCGATTTTTACAAACCCCAGCATCTCGAAGCAAATCCAAACTTACATGAGACTTTTTGGCAAGCCGCAAAACTTTGTAGTGCTTGCAAGGTTGAGGTCTCAGCGGTCCATGCGCAGGAATTGATGGATGCAATCGAGGAAATACACCACCAGTTCTGGGCAGTTAAAGGTAGAGATATTCCTTGGATAAGAGCCAGTTGAGGGGATTTTATCTGGTTAAGATTCGCGTGCTGATTAGTGGAGAGAGCATGTGGCCGACATTCGCAGATGGCGATGAGGTATTCTTTGAATCATTTAATGGGCAGCGCCTTGAAATTGGCGACATTGTCGTCGCTAATCACCCCTTTAAGAGCAACTTAAACGTTGTTAAGAGAATAGCCGGTATTGACCACAACGATAAAATCCATCTCGAGGGAGATAATCCCGACCCCCTCTCTAGTGAAGACGGCCATAATTTTGGGCCGGTAAACAAGGAGGGAATCTATGCATTATTACCAAAGGATATGATAGAAGAAGCCAAATTAGGGTTCATGCGCGGACGGACGTCGAAAGATGACCTTGCCACAGCGGCAATAAGTGCACTGATAATTTTCATTGCAATGATCCTTATCGCTTCGGTTATTTCTGCACTGATAATCGGTTCAATGATGACATTATTACGAGAATCTCAAAATGATGCAGCAGACACCGATAACCTCCTCCATGGCAGAGTGATCATCCTCGATGCTACTATTACATCGGTTTCAAAAAGCGGTACAGAAATCGATGCTGCGGTAATATTAATCGCCTTTGAAATGGCGCCAGGATCTACTACAATGAATGACGAAAAGATGCTTTGGTCGGTATTTTGTCCTAATGAAGTAAATTCTAATAACGACCGATGGAGCAATTATGGAAATCTCGAATCGGCGACAACAGTAAGTGGTAACGGGGGCGATGTCGATGCGATAGACAGTCTTACCCCCGGGGAAACTTACATGGTTGCAATTGCATTATATCACGATGATGACCCCGCTGCAAAGGAAGGAGGATGCCCACCGAATGAAGGGGAAACGCACACCCTGCTTTTCGCGATAGATGGGAGCGGCAGCTCTTCTTCTTGGGAATTGAGGTATAAACAAAATATTGATACCGGGACTCAATTGATTTGAGGTGAGGTCATGCGAAGAAGAATTACTGATACAGAAGGTAGTATAGGCGTGGGGGCTTTAATTGTCTTTATAGCTATGATTTTGCTTTCTTCAATAATTCTTGCAACAATGATTCTAATAGCTGAGAAAATCGCCCAACAACCACAAAAAACTGCTTTTCAATCACTGCGTTCAACAGCAGATAAGATAATCATCAACGAGATGTACGTCCGTGATGGTTTTGATAATTATGGCATTGTTTTCCAACTTGCTCCTGGCAGTGACGCACATTCTGCTGATGAGTTGTATTGGGTATTACAATGCACAGACGAGAACGAGATTTTCCACAATTATGGCGGAGATTTTACTGGCTCTAATTTTGATTCAACCAACCCCCACGTCTTTGCTAATGAGAGCGAACAAAATGGTATCCTCGCCCGTTATTATGATTTCGGATCAGGACTTTCAATAATACCAGACGTGTCTCTACGCGCTCCAGATTTCATCAACCATCCAACACAAATTGCCTTTACACCCGTAGGGGGCGGCGTTACTTGGCCAGGTATTCCTTATCACGAACAATATGCTGCTCTTTACACAGGTTATATCGATATTCCAGCCGATGATAGTTATACGTTTAGAATGTCATCAGATGATGGCAGCATCATGTATCTCAACGGCGAGAAAATTATGTCTAATGATGGAACGCATCCAATGACGGAAGTGTCAAGCGGGGGTATTACTCTCGAGGCAGGAT
>CAUYXQ010000207.1:0-2910 GCA_963577015.1 Candidatus Thalassarchaeaceae archaeon | reverse complement strand
TTGGTTTCGGCAATCTTCTCAAATTCATGTTGCATCTTTTCGTCGATCATATCAGATACCTTGTCAGCACCCATACGAGCAACCTCTATTGCAGCCCCGGTGGCAACTGCAGAAACGAGTCCTGCTGGGGTGAACTTTCTTGCCTTGAGTGCCCTTAATCCCCATGTAGCCAATGCTCCTTTTGCCACACGCGAAACCGAACTATCTTCCTCTTCCTCTTCAGGCGTATCCTTGCGGGCAAAACGGCGTAGCCAACCGCGTGCGCCCAAGCCAGCATCAGCTGCTTTACGTAAACGTTCGATATTCTGCTTCTCGATTGCTGAAAGCATACGTCTTATCCGCGCTATTCTTAGCAGATCTAAGCCAATCCATATCAATCCAGCGACGATTATCAAAACCAAGCCCAGAATAGGTGTCTCATCCCAAGTTTGCCAGCCAAGTGGGTCTGAGACTAAACGTAGCACCAGTACCAAAAGCATCGGCAAAAAGAATGCTAAAATCTCGTTAAAGGCGAGCAGCCCCATTCCTCTTATCGGTAATTCCTTCAGGCGCTTGAAAAACCATCCACCATGTGGTGCCAATTGTTTAGTGACCCTGATGAATGGCCTACTAAGTAAAATCATCCTCATAAACATAGGTACCAAGAGGAAGAGAATGTACGCATCCCAGACATTGATCGGAGGAATACTTGGCAGACTGAGAGGTTCGACCACGTACAAGCCAACATGTTTCGTCATTTGAAATTGAGGCCGAATAGGTCATCAATGAGCGCCCGATGCCAACACCATGCCCTTCACCCACAATATGTCCGAATGGATGAACTTCGAATTCGACCGAGAGTGGTTAGAGGCCAATGTTAAATGGAAGGATTTTGGCACAGGCGTCCGTCTTGGTAAACTTGCACGCGAAAACAATACCTCGCTGGTTCTCTACGAAGCTGATAGTGAGGTGGAAGTCGACGCTTTCATGCCTCATACCCATCCTGGTGGCGAGGCTTACCTGGTCTTGGAAGGCGAGGTATGGGACGAAGATGGCACTTACCCAACCGGCTCTATCGTATGGATGAATCCCGACACCACCCATACTCCAAGAACCCGCGGTAAGACCCTGATTCTAGTGCTGTGGCCAGATGGCGTCAAAGCCGCTTGATCACTCTTCGACTAGCGGCCTGCTCGCACCACAGGTCGGACATTCTTGTGAATCATCAGCGCGGTAATCGTACTTGCAGGCGGGACAACTTGCTACCAATACCAATTCTCCCATTTGCGAAACCTCTTCACCGACCAATTGCAGATTACCACTTGATACCTCACCAATGGCATATCTACCCGGCCCACCAATTCTAGTAAGGATATCCGGGGGTAGAGTTATCGTACCTATATCATCAACTATCAATTCTCTACCGGCACTGAGATCTTGCACATCAACATCGCTTCCATGCTCGGCGACAAATCTACCATCTCGCAATTCGAGTGACCTATCGGCAAATAATGAGACCTCTTTGGAGTGAGTTACTATCAAGAATGAAACCCCATCATTATCATGAAGGTCTTTGAACAATTTGAGTACCTCTCTGCTGGTAATTGGGTCCAAAGCCCCGGTCGGCTCATCGGCGAGGATAAGCCGCGGTTCGGTGATCAGTGCTCTGGCGATAGCTACTCTCTGCTGCTCGCCTCCGCTGAGCATCAATGGTCTTGCCATCGCCCTGTGGCCCATTCCTAAACGCTCGAGAATATCCATCGCCTTCTTGTGGGCTACTTTTGCCTTGACGCCTTGGTGGCGCAAAGGTTGCGCCACATTGTCACGCGCTGAAAGATCAGGCAGGAGGTTACCCTCTTGGAAGATGAATGATACCGTCTTCTGCCTGAGTTCAACAAGTTCCTTGCCTGAAAGTCTGGTCATATTCTTACCGGCGAGAGCAACCGAACCTGCACTCGGTTTCATCAATCCACCAAGGCACTTGAGCAGGGTCGACTTACCGCTGCCAGATGGTCCAACAACCGCTATAGCCTCACCGGCGTAAACCTTGACATGAAGGCCACGCAAAGCGACAACGTTGCCGTCTTCGGCCTTGGATTCATAGACGTGATAGAGGCTGTCCGCCTCGAGAATAAGTTCTTTCTCATCCATCTGCTGTAGTTTAGGGGGTTGCATCTTCACTCCCCCTTGAGCACACTGGCTAAGTCTGAACGCAATGCCTTTCTCGTGGTGAATAATAATGCCATCACCACGGCGATGAATACCGAAAGTGAGACGATACCCAATTCGAACCATGGCCAGACCAGATCTCTATCTATCGGCGTCGTAGTTGAGCCACCGAATATTTGGAAGATAAAACCGAATACACCGAAGAAACCGTTGAATGCCAAAGCCAAGCCCATGCCAAGTAGAACACCAAGTGCCATCGAAACCATGACGATTGATAGTATCTCAAACAAGACCAACCTGATTATTTGGTTGGGACTTGCCCCAATTGCCTGCAGGATTGCCAATTCTTTTTTCCTCTGGTTAAGCACTAATGAGAGGAATACGAATGATGATGCGACTGCGGCGAGGCTAGCGACTACGAATTGTAAGGAGAGAAGACCCGGTGTGCCGAATATCAGACCACCGTCACGCTCGACCTTCTCGTGTTCAGTCGACCAATCCATAGCACTGGATACTCGCCAATCTGCTTCGACATTAGCCCTTAAGGCCTGAAGATTTTCACCTTCTATCGAGTCGATTTTAAGTATCCAAGTATTAGCACTATGATTAACAAAATCATCTTCGCCAATCAATTGTCTCCACGCATTTTCACCGATTATCAAAGCGTTTGACATACCGATTGATGAAACCCCAGGAATGAATTCATGAGTTCCGATATAGCGCAGTTTGATACTGTGCTCGGTGGTGGTGATTTTGACCGAG
>CAUYXQ010000206.1:0-2927 GCA_963577015.1 Candidatus Thalassarchaeaceae archaeon | reverse complement strand
GCCATCATCTCAGCATTGACCAGATGATAGGTCTCATCACTGAGGTTACAATGAACGGAGATATGAGTGCAATTTTCGAATAGTGTCTCGACCTTTTCATGCAATCTCGCCCCTTGTTGTTTGGCGATTCTCTTCGGAAGATATGGGTCATAGGTATGAATCTCCATACCCATCGTTTTAGCCACTACTGCCACTCCTTGGGCGATTCTACCATAACCTATCAATCCCAAACACTTACCGGATAATTCGGTTCCTGTCATTTGCTTTTTCTGCCAAAGACCAGCTCTCAGGCCACGGTTTGAAGAGGTGAGGTGACGCAGACTTGCGAGGAGATGACCGATGGTCAATTCGACCACAGATTGGGTGCTAGCACGGGGAGCGTTTACGACCATGACTCCATTTTCCTTTGCTGCTACAAGGTTGATATTATCGACTCCGACGCCAGCTCTACCAATCACTTTGAGACTGGGGTTAGCCGCGATTATCTCGGCACTCATCTTGGTCGCACTGCGAATGATGATTGCATCATAGCCAGTGAGTGCGCCGGCGAGGAGGTCCCCTTTTGCGATGAATCCAAGCACGACCTCATGTCCAGAATCCTCAAGGTGTTTGACCGCATTGGGAGCCATCCCGTCGGTGATAGCAATCCTTGCCATGTTGCTGTGGCCATACCTGAGACTCATCAACCTTCTTACCAAGACCGCACCTCGCTATTGCGATGGAGGGCGCTGTGAGCTTCGCTGATATTGGCTGGGCATTGGGATTACTGCTGTTGCCGGTACTATTTGCCCTACCATTGCGCGTAGGTTGGCGATTCTTTGTCGGCCGCACCCATGAGGACAATACCTACCGCAACAATGTCAAGCGCATTATTCATGCGGGAATGCAGGTCGAGCACTTCCGTGACGAACTCGATGATATGGCGCGACACCTGCGCTTATCGAACCGAAAGGCGCGCTTGATTGAGGCAGATTTACTATACCCCTTACGAATGCCACACTTTCTATTAGCGCCAGCATTACTGGTCTTACCACTGGCGTTTTTCCTAGCATTACCGGTGATGCTAATCGGCTTGCCAATCCTGATTATCCTTGAACACATATTGATAAAAAGGAGAGTGTTGATCAAGACCCTAAAAGTCTTAGAAGATTGGTTCCATATGCAGATAATCCACATCCCTTCTCCGGCGAGAGGGCATGGCAGTAATACCTCTAATGTATCTGAATTTAGTCAACACCTGACGCGCTTTCACAAGGTTCCGCGTGGAGTTTTTTTGGGGTTATTTGCATGGTTGATGGTTCACTGGTTATTACAATTGGATGATTGGTGGATTGAGATTGTCATCTCGAGTTTACTCTACATCATATTATTGGGCACAATAGGAATTATCTCGACTGCACTTGAATCTGATCTGGTCTTGGCTGACCTTGGTAATGCCAAGTTGATTCCAATCGAGACTTGGCTTGAAAGTATGGTCAAGCCTCTGGTCGGGGTCGGTCTGCTTTTCCTATTGACCAGAGACTTGCTGCTCGAAGCGAGATTGGGTAATCCGGTTCTTTTTGCGGCTACGGTTCTGGTAGTACTCTATGGCGCAACCGTGGTCGGGGTCTCATTCCAGTGGGGATATGCTATGTTCAGAGGCTATACTGTGCGCGAGAGGTTTGAGGAACAGGCAATTGAATTGATTGACCCTCAGTCATATGATTTAACCCGTTCAAAGGGGCGCATCGCCTTCAATATCAGAATGTCGATGGGCGAAAGAATCGAATTCAATCGGCGCGCACCGTCCAATCTAAGCTTCGCCGATTTGGAAAAAATGCCTCAGGCCAATAAAGGTGATTTAGAGCCGCCAAAAAACCCGCTGTAGTGAATTAATCGAGCCACGGAACATGCTCAGGAATCTCAGCAAATATATTGGCTGGCAGGGCGGTTTTTATCTTTGAGACCGAGCCCAAACCAGCCGAGGTCGTCTCTTGCCATTGACGGTATTGCTCTGGCGAGGTCATGGTGAGAATCGGATTGTTTTCACGATTCCAAGCAAGGTTCCGCATCTGTGTTCCTGGCGGGTCGTGGCCGGAACAAACCAGAATATCTCCTGAGAACCTCTGCAATACAGCCAAGGAAGCCCAGTGCTCTTCGATTCTACCGCCAGGTAAGTCATCTCGACCAACGCCCCCACTACCTGTGAAAAGGAAATCACCGGTGAATATATGGCCATCAACCTCGACTATTAACGAATCAGAGGTATGGCCGGGAACGTGATGGAAAGACATCTCCAATTCGCCGAGTTGGAGGGTATCTTCGTTAGCGACATAGTGGGTTACTCCCATACACGGTGAGTCTTTGTGCATCACATATTCGCAGCCCCTTCCCACCAGTGAAAAACATCCGGTGATGTGGTCAGCATGGGTGTGGGTGGCGATTGTATATGCCAAATCAAGTCCTTCTAGTGCAGACTCATAGGAGGATAAATTATCCCAAACCGGATCTATTAGTGCTGCCTTACCACTGGATTCGCAGACCAACAAATAGGTCATCGCCCAACCCTCGTCATTCAATTGTTCGACTCTCACGCCTCGTTCTATCACTACCCTCGGTTTAATTTTGTCCCAAATAGGAGGATTCAAGAACCTCTGGCAAGAAACAAACATTGGTGGAGATGAAATGGAAGCCGTAACTGTTGGAATCACAGGTATTCTAATCATCATAGCCTTCATCATTGGCAGAATGACAATGAAAGCCTCCGATGATAATCTGCGGATAGAAAGTGTCTTGAAAGCAAGTGAATCTGAAATCAGAAGAGAGATGGGAGATTTAAATCGTAGCAGTGAGAAATCGATTAGGGATACCGTGTTATCGGTAGTTGAGACTCTCGGAAAAGAACAACATAGACATCTTTCCAAGGTCAGCGAAGACATGGGTAAATT
>CAUYXQ010000205.1:0-2927 GCA_963577015.1 Candidatus Thalassarchaeaceae archaeon | reverse complement strand
GCTGGATGATCTACTTCCCACCAGTTGAAATCAACATCCAAGGCAGGATTGGTATGCATTGTAATTGGATTATCCTTGAGCCAACCGGATTCTATTGCTGGATTGAGTAGCGGTGAGAGTGCGGCAAGGACCATGATGAGGACCAGCGAAAGCGCCCGAACCACCTGTTTTGGTAACATGACAACCACCTACGAGTGATTGAAACTGCTAGACGTATTTGTTTCTTGGCATTGGTAGTGGTAAAATTAAGCAAATAAGAATCATACACAAGTCTCATCAGTTACCTCCGATTAGCCAAATCATGCAGCCACCAACAGGAACTGAAAACCAATCCCAAAACCCTAGTCAACAACCACAGATTTTGATATCCAATACCGAAACCATACATGGAAAGACAATTACTAGTTCACTTGGAGTGGTTACTGGATCTACCGTGCGAGCAAAACACATCGGCAAGGATATTCTTGCTGGGCTGAAAAATATCGTCGGTGGTGAATTGAAAGCCTATACCGAATTATTGCAAGAATCACGGGCTGAGGCCATGAATCGAATGCTAATGGACTGCTTAAACCGTGGTGGGAATGCTGTGGTCAATGTTCGTTTCGCTACCAGCAACGTCGCCAACGGAGCCTCCGAATTATTCGCCTATGGCACCGCAGTTACCGTCCAATGAGGTGAGTGATTATGGCTGATGAATTAGCTGGAGTTATTTGGATATTGGTGTCTCTGACATTTTCCATAGGCCCTCTCTTGTTCTCGTGGCTCTATGGCAATCATTACCAGAAACAAAAGGTCAACCAATTGGTTAAGAGAGAAAGTGCTTTTTTAACACAGCATGGGCGCGATAATATCCATAGTATCTCCAATCTCATCCCACCAAAACCGATTGCTAATTGTGGATTAGTGATGGCAAATATCTCAGTCGGAACCAGTTGGTGGCAGACAATGATTGGACGCTTGCACGGCATAATAGGTGGAAACATCACTATGTTTGACCGTGTTCTTAACTATGGGCGCAAAGAAGCATTGCAGCGATTGCGCGAGCAAGCACTGCAACAAGGTTGGGATAACGTCATCAACGTACGCTTGGAAACCTCAAGGATTGTTTCAAGTTCGAATCAAGGGAAATCCAGTGCCTTTGAAATTCTTGCCTATGGCACTGGCATTAAACACCAGTGATCAATAATCATCCTTCTTGGAAAATAGACCAAAGGTGATGAAACCAACCGCCATCACACAGAATCCCATCCAAGCCATCGGCGGATAGACCTCGGTCATCAAATCGGTGTGTTCAGGTGCGAAATTAATCACAATATCGGGAAGGAATGCTGCTGCTAAGAAAACCAAGCCAAGAAGTAATATCAATGGGCGCATGTTAATGGGATGGAACAATGGCATTTAATTGTTGATACGGTTATTTATCACTCAACGGTTATCGTAGCAGTCATTGAAGTATGAATATTGCAATGATAAGCAATTGTTCCAACAGTGGTAAAGGTGTAAGAATAACTACCACCATTAGCAAGATTGCCTGAATCGAAGGTGCCATCGTCGGCAGTAGCCGTATGACTGGCGCTATCTGAATTGGTCCAAGTGACCTTAGCGCCAACCGCTACTGTCAATTCTGAAGGGCTGAAAGCATAACCGCTGATGTCCACGGAATCGCTCGCAGAACTATTCCCTGGTGAGCCACCGGTTTCGGTGGATGATTCAGTGCTATCTGTGCTGCAGCCAGCAAGGCTACTTGCCAGCAACACAGCCATTATCAGTAGAGCTTTTTCCTTCATGATTAATGGTTGATTAGTCTGCTATAATAGATTCACCCCCCCATTAGCAACAATGAATACCATCACTTGTTGTGGGTTGGGTATGGCTAGTGATTCGGAACAACACTACATCCCCATCTCACGCGCTAAGGTGAAGGAGAAATTATTTCAGTCTCAGGATATTGATGAAGATTTACGTCCGGGCTTAGCTAAGATTTCGCAGATGTTGGAGGTTATCTGGCATCATTCGTCCCACGCTCGCTTAGAACTACTCAAATCCCTATATGAGAGCATGGACCCCGACCAGAATAATAATCCAGATTCTGAAGGAAAAGAAGAGTTTCTCAATACTTTGAGAGAAGCCTTGCACAATGGTAACTGGAGGGAAATAAGTGAAGAGGAGATGGAGGATGCTCGTCAAGGAGAAAACCTATTTCCAATCAGTCTAAGGGTGAGATTTGATGAATTGGTAACATCGCTATTATTCAAATTAGGAACTGTTACGATTCCTGATGTACGAACCTCTTGGTTCGGCATGAAAAAAGAAGAGATTACCACTGAGGCTTTTGACCGGGTGATACAGGTATTGCAATTCCATGATGAAGGTTGGTTTGAGAAAAATAAACGCATGAAGCATTATCAGGGCATTGAATCTGCAGGGTTGCATCTTCGCTTATTCAAAACCGTACCCAAACTAGACCTTGAAACCATATTTCCCAATACTTCTCCCGAGATGCGTTATATGGATAAAATCAAGATATTCGCCCCTCTTGTTGGCGGTTTAATCACTTTAGGAATGAAGTTTGGACCATTGGTATTCGGCGGCGGAACCGGTAGTACCTCGGTTTCGATTATCTCTGGTATCTGTGCAGCAATGGGAACATACATTCTCAAATCATATATGTCCTATCAAAAAACACGCGAGAAATATCAATCGCAGATCTCCAAAGACCTTTATTTCAAGGGACAAGCCAATAATGCTGCTGTTCTGAATATGATAATCGATTTAGCCGAGGAACAGGAGGTAAAGGAAGCCCTGCTCGCCTACACTTTCTTACTGGCAGACAAGGACGGTAAACACGATAAGAAATCACTCGATATGAGAATTGAAAAGTGGCTTCTTGATACCTTTGCTGTCGAAATTGGATTCGAAGTCGATGA
>CAUYXQ010000204.1:0-2934 GCA_963577015.1 Candidatus Thalassarchaeaceae archaeon | reverse complement strand
GTTAATTTGGTATCTGGTGTGGCTGAAAGGAAGTTCCCGCCCATGCACACAAAGGTATCTATCAGGCCCTTGCTCATCGCTCGGATACTCTCGACAACATCGAGTCCGTGAGCACGTGGTGAAGTGATTCCAGTGCCGGCATCTAGCCGAGATAGAAACTCCTCGCTCGGCTTCTCCCAGATACCCATCGTTCGGTCCCCTTGGACGTTTGAATGTCCCCTCACTGGGCAAACACCAGCACCTGCACGCCCAATATGCCCACCGAGCAACAGGAGATTAGTCACCTCTTGGATTACAGCTACACCATTTCGGTGTTGAGTCAAACCCATCGCCCAGCAAGCGATAGTCGCCTTAGAATCGGCACACATTCGCCCCGCTTCCTCAATATCTGCTTTATTTAGCCCACTGTCCTCTTCGATTTGTGACCAAGAACTATTCTCCAGATTTGCACACATCTGTGAAAATCCAGCACAATGTTCGTTGATAAAAGCCGTATCTACTGCACCTTTTTCAAGGCAAATTTTGAGTAAACCATGCATCAATGCTGCATCACCTCCGATTTTTACCTGTAGATGTAGATCGGCAAGACTTTCGGAACCGAATGATAAATGCATGTAATCCTGAGGATGTTTAAAACGCGATAAACCGGCTTCCGCCAGGGGGTTGATCTGGATTATCTTAGCCCCGTTTCGTTTTGCATCGCGCAACGCAGTCAGCATTCGCGGATGATTGGTACCGGGATTCTGACCGATTACCATAATCAAATCAGAGTGATTAAAATCATCTAGACTTACTGTACCCTTGCCGATTCCTATTGCCGCATTCAAACCGTGTCCGCTCGATTCATGGCACATGTTGGAACAATCTGGTAAATTATTCGTACCATGAGCGCGTGCGAGTAATTGAAAGAGAAAAGCAGCCTCGTTAGAAGTTCTACCCGAGGTGTAGAATGCCGCCCTATCCGCTGGGGAAGAGCGTAATGATTCAGCGATTAATTCCACTGCGTCATCCCATTCGATTCTTTGGTAGTGATTACTATCTGGTGGCAAATACATCGGATGAACTAGACGACCTTGGTTGTTTAGCCAATAATCGCTTTTCTTTGCGAGGTCTTGCACCGAAATCGTTTCAAGAAATTTGGCTTCAATACGTGATTTCGTAGCCTCATCCGCAACCGCTTTGGCGCCGTTCTCACAAAATTCGAAAGACGAAGCATCGCTCGGGTCGGGCCAAGCACAACCAGGGCAATCAAATCCATCCTTTTGGTTGACCATGCTCAAAGTACGAATGGTGCGAGCTACCCCCATCTTTGCGATACTATGGCGTATGGTTGAAATCGCAGCAGGAATTCCTGCTGCCACGATTTTTGGAGAGGAGATGCGTAGCCTATTCTTGTCTAAAGGAGTGGTTGGCCTGCACCCTCTACCCTCAGACATGACTATCTTCAACGGCAGTGACTTGTCAATCCTTCGCCCCTAAGCGCTGGATAGGGCCGACGATTGCAGCATTTTCTCCGCGAGCGAATGCGACTAAGGTGATATTGTAATCACGCGCAAGTTCAGCAGCAGCATCAGACATTGCACCTACCGATATCACCATTTCAATCGCCATCCTTGCAGCCTTAGCGATCAATTCCCAACCGGCCCTCCCACTGAGAACCAACACGTGCTCCTTTGGCTCAATTCCACTATTCAATGCAGCTCCAATCACTTTGTCTACAGCATTATGACGCCCGATATCCTCTCTGATAAGAATAATTTCTCCCGCTGGGCTACACAGCGCTGCACAATGAGTGCCCCCGGTTGCGGCGAACATCTTCTGTTGCAGTTGCATATTATCACAAAACCCCGAGGGGGTAATGTCGATGTGGATCGAATCGTTGACGGCATTGGCGAATGGATTCTCTATTTGCTTATCACCACAAGCACCACAAGCTGCTGTGAGTAATTGGTTGCGCGGTTCGATAGTCAATCCCCCCTCGATGTAAATGCTAGTTCCCTCACAGCGGATATCGCTTACCTCGCCATATCCTTCACAGGCCACATGACCTCGCCCTAGGTCTACTAAATCCTGTGCACTAGCCAATAATGAAATTGCTTTCTCACCATTACAATAGATAGATATCACTGATTCATCAGCCAAATTATCGTGTTCAAATACCAATCCCTTTTCACTCAGGCGGTGGAGAGGTGTTTCGCTCATTATATCACTCACGCAAGTGTTCTATATCAAAGAATTCGAATTGTAAGTCGATTAATTCAGAGGAGGTTTTTGCGGCAGAATATGCTTTTAAGGGTTCGGCATTCAAGATGAAGAATTGCTGACCCCAATTAAATTTGGACAGAAGTTCCTTCGCTTGTATCTCATTGCCTCTGAGGAATAGGATGGTTGCGATCGCCTCAGCCGTGGTCAATTTGGAGGGTTTACCCCAGTTCACTGGATTTGCAGCCAACACGAGAGGTAGCATCCTTCGTTGTAGTTTAGTGTTTTTTGTAACCTCGTCAACAGAGCTTTCAATTTGAGCCCATGAACAATCAAGACCGACGACTGCACCACCGTTCTCGAGTAGTTCATGGTCCTCTGGACCAAAGACCTTGCCACATAGGGGGTCGAGAATAATACCGCGTCGCGGTAAGCGTTGTACTTTCCTGTGCATGGTAATTAAGCCCTTTTTGGCAAGTTTGACCGCTGTGTTCTTCTTTGGGTCATCTTGCTCTAACCAGATTACGTGTACGGGAATATCAGCCATCGAGCCCCTTCCTAGCATCGTTGAGATAATCTCCAAGAGTAAGTCCACGTCCTGATGCGCCACCAATTTGCCGTTCGGAATCAGGAGACACCTCAACCATCAATTCGATGCCCAGTATTCGTTCAAACTTTATGATGACTGAATTAGTAGGCCTCTTTCCTCCTTCAGAAGATTGGATCACGTTG
>CAUYXQ010000203.1:0-2938 GCA_963577015.1 Candidatus Thalassarchaeaceae archaeon | reverse complement strand
TCCTGTACTACTGGCCGATGAACCTACTGGAAACCTTGACATCCAGAGCGGCAAAGATGTTCTTGAATTATTTAGAGAATTATGCCACGATGAAACCAATCCTATCTCCATTCTACTAGTGACTCACGATCCAGAACTTGCTAGCCAGGCCGACCGCATGCTCTTGCTCAATGATGGCAAGACAGCGGCTAGCAATATCCGCGATGCCTGGGGACTTGATGGGGGTGAAGAGGAATGAGTTTCAAACGTCGTATTCGCGACTTCCCAGATAACATGCGTCTTGCTGCAATTGGTTCATGGCGCGGCCGTGAGCGTGGATTAGCGGTTTTCGCCGGAGTATTCCTCGCCAGTTTGGTAATCACTACAGTATTGTCTTATGGTGTTGGATTATCACAGGTCTTCTTCCAGGAATCCTTAGAGGCAGAGCCTTTTGATGCGAAAATAGAATTCTCTTCAGCACCGGTCTACAATGCGACTGGATGGACTAATGATACTTCTGTATTGACTGGTGTTTGTGATGAATTGGTGCAATGGCAGGAAATAATGGATTGTACGGTAGTCTTCGGACGTCAAGGGATTCACGGCGGTGGCTTCTTCAATCGGGATTTTGTTGTTGCTCAACCTCTGGTGATGGATTCAATTTCTGCAGTCAATCCGCTATGGGATAATATTTCATTCGTCTATCCGGAATTGGCCGATGGCGGGCCACCAATCACCAATATGCGTGGAATACGTCTGTTTGGCCCCGAAGCATTTGATGGTGAAATCGGTGAACGTCTCGGCGCTCAGATTATCAGTGGCATGGGTGAATGGCCAAGCCCTGAGGTAATGGAGGAGAAGAGAGGAGTAATCCTGCCCTCCAATGTTGCTAGTGAAGCTAAAGCAGCAGTCGGTGATAATCTGGCTGAGCTGACCTTCAAATATACCGTCGAGAAAAAGTTGGCAGCAGAAGGTGGATTTGATGATGATGAATGTGATGGCGATGTTAATTTTGCAGAGAATGGCTTTGTCTATTGCAAGATGCCAATCACTCTTGAAAACCTAACAATAGTTGGAATTTACGAACCGTGGGATCTAGCAAACCCCACACTTGCCCCCAATCCTATCTTCACCACTTATTCAGTGCTGGAGGTTGAAGATCAAGTGAAATTGATCGACTCTGATCATATATATCTCGGTATCACCTTGGACCGCACCCAGATGCCTACTTCTTCGACCGCAGAGGCTGAAGAATGGTTACAAGACCTCGGTGTACGTATTGGGGACAGTGAATTCGCTGGCGGAGAAGTAGAATTGTATTACTTCGATATAGTAGGTGGCACTATTCTATTCCTCAATATCTTCCTCGGATTGATTCAGACCTTTGACTATATCATCATGATTCCAATCGTAATCCTGTCATTATCGGTTTTGATTTACGGATTGATTTTGTCTTTAGAACAACGACGTCGTGAAATCAGTATTCATCGAGTAATAGGTGCCGATGCCAAGGGCTTGCAAGGCATGGTATTGCTAGAATTAGCAGTGATGGCATCAGTCGCTTGGCTTGCCGGATATCTACTGGCATTAGCCGCGGTGCCAATCGTCCTCTCCAGTGTTGGTTTCATGGCTTTCAAAACCGGAGATATCTCTGTGGACCCAGCTTTGGGAGTCGTAGCAACTATGGTTACGGCATTGGCCACGGTTGGATTAGCACTTCTCTTTGGTCGTTCTCGTGCACGAGAATTCATTGAATTAGAAATCGAAGAAGGTGTGCGCAGGGTAATCGAGGTCAACAAGCCAAAGCGCTGGTTGCATTGGTCCCTGTTCCTCTTCGGATTATTGGGTATGGTAGATACTTGGATGGAAATGAATGGCAGTGAGGACGGCCTCATCTCCAATTTCTTCATCGAGGGACTGATCAATATATTCGGCCCCTTCATGCTTTGGATTGGTGGCGCATTATTGCTGGCTAGAATCGGAGCCGCTGGCCCCAGAATCATGCAATTGGTCTTCGGTAGGACCGCTTTGCTCAAGGATGTAAAACGCGGACTCCAAGGCTCGGGTTCTACCGAATCTGTCAATCGTCTAGCGGTCATCATGCTGCTTACCCTCTCAATAGTCACCCTCGCAGCTGTGCAGGGTTATACCGGCACTTTGGTCGATGAGAGAACCGCGAGTGCAACGGTAGGGTCCGATTTACAAGTGACTTTTGAAGAGCCGGTTAACTCTACTACAGCCTTGTCTATTATTGAAGAAATCTATGGTTCTGATGTGACTCTATTGGCGACAAATGTACCATCTCTCACCCTGAAATCAACTGATAACGGTGATACCTATCAGACATGGGTTTTGCTTGATGGCAGCGGAAAAATTCTCGATTGGCCGGAGCAATCGGTTCCTGGAGATACGGTTGACTCAGCACTGGATGCATATCAGGATTTGACATTTAGTGCCGGTGAGGATGCAGCATACTCTCTCAAACTATGGGGTTCAGGACGTCGAGGTGGAAGTTCAGACTCTGGTGATGAATTGCTTTTAGCAAACGATCCTCGGTCCAAGACTTTAACCTTGATTTGGGACGATATTGATTTCGAAATCATCGAGGGTGACGATGATGAAAGTCCTAGCCTCAATGAGCTATTCGCGGCCTACGTAAGTATGACCAAGACCAATATGAGTGGTTTGAATCTTTCAGGACAGAACCTCTCGAATCGAGATTTTGGCTTGGTGGATTTTACATCGACCAACCTCTCAGGAGCCAATCTCTCAGGTTCGAACCTCTCTGAAGCATTATTGCTTGGAACTTTGTTAAATGGGGCAAATCTTTCCGGCGCCAATCTCGATAATGCCATCATTATCGAGCAAGGTCAATCATTTAATGGCACTGACTTTTCAAATGCAAGTCTTGTTGGAGCATTCGGATTCTTCGATTTCAGTAATGCTGCTACCCTCGAAG
>CAUYXQ010000202.1:0-2964 GCA_963577015.1 Candidatus Thalassarchaeaceae archaeon | reverse complement strand
CAGATATTATCAGCAGAGAACCGATGGCTAGAGAATATCCTCTAAGGCTATATGCGCCTGTATCCCTTGCCTCATCATGAAATGATTGAAACTCGGCCACCGTTATATTATCACTCTGACTATTTGGAGTTTCAATTATTGCCAGTACTTCTTCTTCGCTGAAGTCTTCGAGTTGTGAATTAACCAAATCCTCATAGGAGAATAACGCAAGCAATAAGCCACCTAGTAGTAGGAATATAGCCACGGTTTTTGGGCCCTTTTCATCGGGACGAATCATACTGATTCCCGCTGGGGGAGAGCGGCCATCATCGCCTTTGAGTATCATTTTGAATTCACTCATTCGCTACACATCTCCAAACCCTTGCGTAAATCATCTGGAATCTTAATCGATTGTAAGGATTCCATATCTACACAAACCGTGATCTGCTCGCTACTCCAAAGCATTTCATCGCTCTGATTGAAAAAACGATATTGCCAGGTGCACGACTTTTCACCTACACGTGAAATCCAAATCATTGCTTTGATGGTATCACCATAACGTAAAGGTGCGATGAACTCGGTCTTTGCATTGACAATCGGGAAACCAATTTTCCTCACGTTGATTATTTCAGGATAAGAAACCGCACAAATCTCTAGCCAACATTCCTCAAAAAAACGATGTGCTAAATCATAAATCCGCGGATAATAAGCGATGCTTGCACTGTCTATCATTGGATAATCCACCCTTCGATACAAGGTGACAGCCATGTCCCTTCCATGGACTACCCCTTGATGAAGGAATTGACAGGCACTAACCCTTCATATGTCATGTCCCGTGCCCTCGTTATGGCAGAGATGATACTATTGGAGAACTCTAATGGCCTCACCCCAATCTCAATCGAGATTCTCCCTCCGAATCGGGGTTTAGGTCTCGATGGCATCCATGATTTTTTCCAAGGACTTGGTGAATGGAAACCAGCCTTTGTTTCGGTAACCTATCACCAAGCCCACAAGATTGATGTTATTGACGGCGATGGACCTGATGACCAGATATGGAATCGTAAAAAACCCGGCACACTCGGGGTTTGTGCAATGCTCAAATTTCAATATGGTCTGAAGGTTATTCCCCATCTTATATGCGGTGGTTTTTCTCGTTTTGAATCAGAGGACTTCCTTGTTGATCTCGATTACCTAGGCATGGAACATGTGCTTGCGCTCAGAGGAGACCCAAAGAAAGGCGACGAGGATTTCAAGCCGCACCCTGATGGAAATCAATATGCTTCTGAATTGGTAACTCAAATCTCTAGCCTGAATAAAGGCGATTATCTCGAAGAGGTAAAAGAGGCAAAACCTACCAATTTCAAAATCGGAGTTGCTGGCTACCCCGAAATACACAGAGAGGCTGTGGATTTCAGTGTTGATCTGTCACATCTCAAACACAAGGTCGAGGCAGGAGCATCCTTTATCATTACACAGATGTTTTTTGATAACGCCTATTTTTTCGCGTTTGTAAAACAGTGTCGTCAGATTGGCATAAAAGTTCCAATAATTCCTGGACTAAAAATTCTGACCTCAAAGAGACAATTAGAAGTATTGCCCGAGTTATTCCATACCAAAATGCCAGATTCTCTTATTGAGGAAGCAAATGCTTGTGAAAACAGAGAACAGGTTATCGAAGTTGGGGTAAAACACGCACTAGAACAAGCGAGGGGTTTACTCGAATTTGGCGTGCCTTGTTTGCACTTCTTCACAATGAATGATCTGACTACATTTTCAAAGGTACTTGACGGGTTAAGGAGTTGAATCGATATGAGTAGAGAGGAGTCTCTCCGTGATGCTCTCGCAGAGCGCATAGTCATCATAGATGGTGCGATGGGTACCATGGTTCAGAAATACAATTTACAAGAAGATGATTTCCGTAATCCGCAATTGGTTAACCACTCGATTGATTTAGCGGGGAATAATGACTTATTGGTCTTGACGCGACCTGATGTGATAGAAGAGATCCATCGACTCTATCTCGAGGCTGGTGCTGAAATAATTGAAACCAATACCTTTGGCGCCACCGCAATCGCCCAAAGTGAATATGGCTTAGGACATATGGCGCGAGAGATGAACCTCGCGGCAGCCAAAGTTGCCCGAAGTGCTGTCGATAATCACTTTGCTGCCACTGGCAGACAAGGATGGGTTGCAGGTGCAATCGGTCCGACTAATGTCACATTATCCGCTTCGGCAGATGTTTCAGATGCTTCAAGCCGCGCAGCTACTTGGGACCAGGTACACTCTGCATATCTCGAACAAGCGCTCGCCTTGATCGAAGGAAAATGTGACATCATTCTGATAGAGACCATTTTCGATGTTCTCAATGCCAAAGCCGCAATCAAGGCGACACTCGACGCTTTTGAGCAGACCGGCATCACCTTGCCGGTAATGATCTCGGTAACTTTCATTCAAGAAGAGGGAGATAGAACCGTCTTCGGTCAGAGCGTCGAGGCTTTTTGGAATACTATCGAGCATGTAAAACCGTTCACAGTCGGTCTTAATTGTGGATTAGGCGCGACCGGATTGAGAAGCAAATTGGCCACCCTCGCACGAATTGCTGAAACAAATATTCACCTCTATCCAAATGCTGGCTTACCAAACCCACTCGCTCCATCGGGTTTTGATGAAACACCAGTAATCACCGCGTCCCATGTGAAAAGACTTGCAGATGAAGGTCTAGTCAATCTTGTGGGTGGATGTTGTGGTACCACTCCTGACCATATAGCAGCGATAGCAGAGGCGGTGAAAAACTGCACACCAAGAAGTATTCCTTCGGTCGAAAGACCACCTACCTTTTCTGGCCTAGACACCTGTGTGGTGCGTGAGGATTCCAATCTGATAATGGTTGGAGAGAGAACCAATGTCACTGGTTCCGCTCAATTTCGACGTTTGATAACTTCTCAAGACCTTGAGGCCGCGGTTTCAATCGCCCTTGATCAAGTC
>CAUYXQ010000201.1:0-2986 GCA_963577015.1 Candidatus Thalassarchaeaceae archaeon | reverse complement strand
GTGCGTGAACCAATACCTCATATCCTGAAGTCACTAGATGAGCCGCAACTAGACCGCCAATCGCTCCTGCCCCAAGCACTGCGATGCGCATCACTACACCTCGTGATTGATCAATTTGATCTCGACTACCGAGTCGTTGATGTCTATCCAAATCAATTCGTCATTGGCGGGATTAGTAAGTAGAATAACGGTCTCAGCGCCAGCTACAAGAATCACATCATCGGGATAGGTCCATCTTTCTCCAGCACCTAGTGTCTCAAAATTTACACTTATATTTTCTTCACCTGGATTATAAAAAGTCAGATTACCACCAGATAATAACTGATAACCTGTCCAAAATCGGGTCGAATCTGCACCACTGAGTAATATTAATTCAGGACCTCTAACCACTTCATATTCAGCATTTGATAAACGCTGACCTTCGCTACAAGAACTGATAATCGAATGTTCAGGTGCTTTCAACAACAATGAAACATTTTCAGGTATCATCGGTATCTTTGCTTCTGGGCGGACCAACATATCCCAAATCCACTCACCATCCTTGGGTGAAGCAGGTGTGGAAATGGTGTGAATTAGAGGGCAGTCGTTTACTGCATCCATCCTCAGCATACCTGCATCGGATAATTGCGACCATCCTCGTCTTGAGTCATTCTCGTAAATAGGTAGTCCCTGTTCGGGAATGATTAGTTTTCCCAGTTCCTTTGGGGCGAGAATATGGTATTTACTACTGTTGAAATAGAGGAATAAATCATCGAGTGAATGTAAAGGAGTGCCCATTGGTGCCTCAAGGCAAAGGCTTTTTTCCTCACCTGAAAGCATGGCATTATTGGCTGAAGTCTTGCCATCTATAGTAAATAATTCAGCGATACCGGTACTGCCGCTAATACTAGAATTAACCGCAGTTGAATTCAACCAGTGAAGAGAGATGCAAACCCGAGGTTCAAGGAAGGTACCAACATTATCCCAAGTATCCGAAAGCGGAATTACATCAGCCATACTTGCAATGCCAAAACTCAGTATTTGCTCACCAGCAGAGGTTGTAATAGCCACACGTAATTGAGTCATAGGCGCCTGTTTGAATAGTGAATTCCATGTGAGGACAAGGTTGACAGAGTCGATAGAATCGGGTTCGGTAATTCCCTGACAAGGGCTCAATTGTTCACCATCTATTTCACAAGACCAAAAACCACTATCATTAAGCAACGGACTCTCAAACCAACCACTCTCAAGACCCTCTTCGATAACCTCGATAGACCAATCTTGTTGTAGGAGACCTATGTTTGTGAAAACAATGTCCATTTGTGCGCTACCATTTACGAAATAGAGGTGGTCAGCGGATAATTTAATTTGTAGATCTTCATCCCAATCGCTAGCATAGGCAAAGGGGATTTGGGCTGGTAACATCAGGATGAAAGCGAGGAAAAGATAGAGCCCTAGGCGACGATGATTATTGTCGGACAACCCCTTTGCATCGTCGAGAATGATGGGCAATCGAGGGTCTGCTCCTCTGGTGATAAGCAATATTGCTGAGATTATAATCAACACTGTCCAAATCGATAAGGTAGTAAAGGCCCCATAGAGGAAGGAGAATAATAGCACAGTGAATAATAACATCATCTGGGTTGAGCTTGATCTCGCATCGTACACACCCATTCTCGCCATCAATAATCTACCGCCTGGGAAAGTCGGTAGTGGAATGAGACTTACCCAACCGAAAAAGAGCAAGGTCGCTCCGGCAAAGGTCAGCGGATGGACGAATGAGGTGACCAATAACCAGCCGTGTTCTCCCATCGACCCCAAACCTATCATCTGGATAAGTAACGGTAATTCCACTGTCAGTGGCATCGAAGTCAAAGCCACCAATTCCGGGGTGAGATTTATTCCGGCTATCACGAGAATTATGCCGCCTATTATCATGGTTAGCGGAGCGGAAATAGCAGCCCAGCCAAGACTTGCACGGTCTGGCCAAATACGCGCATCCATCCGTGGAATAGATACTACACCCAATAAACCAAAAGGCCACCACAGTGCAGGAAAAGCGAAAACCGGGAAGAGATGAGGTACTCTGATTCCATGTGCGGCAGCGATTTTTTTGTGGACTGAAGATGCTATGAAAATCACTGAAAGAATAGGCAAGGCGTAGCCAATAAAACCATCGACGACAATAGAGGAATGGAACCAACCGCCTTCTGGTCTACCGGTTGACATCCAAGTCTCAGCGGCATACATCAATGAAAATAAGGCGAAAAACCACATTATATAGGGAATTGTCCGAGCTGGAAATTGTTGAACAGGAGTCGGTAACAACTGAATTATCCATGGCTCGTCTGGATGTAGGCTAACCACCCAATCCAAGCGACTCAGATGCAGGTTGATCTCGATAATAATCTGATGGATGTCGTCATCTTCTTGTTTTGTTTGAACGATAAATGCCGGCCAGAGGCCATAGATATCCGAAATGATGTCGAGGTGGCGCGAAATTATTCGAGCCATCAATTGCTGTTGAGACCATCTTGCCTTATGAGCAGGCATAGGTTCAGCCTGAACTTCATCTTCGGTAATGGATACTCCCCCTTCAAGGCACTTGGTCATCCTACTTCAAAGCCCACATGCTTCTCACGTTAGCGGGAAGGTGGGCAATCACTTGTTCTTGAATCTCTTGAGGCGGAAGGTCTCTTCCCTCTCCATCTCTTCAAGTCGTAATTGAATGAAGACCCGAGCCTCTTCTAATTCGGGAATGACCTTGTACTCAAGGGCGTTTACACGCCTCTTTGTCGCCTCTATTTCAGCGAGAAGGCGTTTTAGTGTTGCTTCCATCTCTGATGCTTTGACGATTTGAACTATTAAATCACCAAAGGAGTCAGCAGCTTCGTCAACATATGGACTAGACCCGACAAAACCAACTCCACGCTCTCGTAGTGATTGCTTGAGATTGGTTCCGCTAACACTTGGCACGACAACGCCCATGATATTACGAGGCTCGACC
>CAUYXQ010000200.1:0-3000 GCA_963577015.1 Candidatus Thalassarchaeaceae archaeon | reverse complement strand
GGTTGATATCCTCGATCTTGGCATGAGTGATTCAGCCTTTGCAGTCGAGCCAAAATACGATGCTGCTCCGATTGGATTGCCAGGTCAAACCACAACTAGCGGCGAGACTTTTTACCAACAATACGCTCAGCAACCTACTCAACAACCTGCTCAACAGGCATGGCAACAGCCAGCGCAACAGCCAGCGTACCAACAACCAACGCAACAGCCAGCGTACCAACAACCAGCACAACAACCTGCGTACCAACAACCAACGGTTGAACCGGCTCCACTCTCATATCAGGCACCAATCCCCCAACCCGACCCGATGGTTCAAGAGTCAGGAGTTCCCAGAGAGGATACCGACCTGTCCGGCATGCTGGACGGTCTCGGACTCTGAGGCATATTAATGGGAAACCTTTGGCAATTCTTCGGCCTACCAGATCCTGAAATAGCCACCCCCACAGAGGTCAAAAAACACGTCCAGAAAGAAATGGAAAATACTTTGATTCAGGGTAAATTAATCAAGGATGTAGCGCAGGTAATTCCGACGGAAAAACCAATTAATAAACTACAAAAAGTAAGTGTAAACCCCCCGAAGATTACCGTCAGAAACAATGCACCGAAGGGATGGAGAGGCCCTACTACCCCAGATGGTGATGCGTTTCACGATATGTCGATGGCCAAATCGGCACAAAAAAGGAGTTTTTTGCCTAAAGCCTTGCGCTATGTCTGCCCTGACCAAATGCACAGACTTCCCCTAGATTCTATTGGCAAGCGAATCTCAGAAGGTGATACGATAATTGTCGACATTAGACCTCTTATTCATATGGATGCTCACAAGGATGCTTGTAGAAGGCAATTACGCAGACTTGGGGATGACCTAGGCATCGCTATTTTTGCCTTGGACGACCAAGACCAATTATTATTGCTCCCCGGAAGGGATGTGGTTGTCGATATCACCAAACACGAACTAGGCCTAGCGCCGATGTTGCTCTAAATCATTCCACCCATAGAAGAACCATCATCCCCTCAGTGGGTGTGATGGTTGAACCAATTCCAAATGAACAGTCATTTGATTGTGCGATACAACCATCTTTCATCTGCTCAGGGTTTCCGGTCAAGGCTTGCAATGCTTGCTGATGGTTTTCAACTTCAAGCCAAGTGAGTTCTAAATCATCTGCTGCTATCTCAGCTGAATCGCCATATTCTAGCACCAACATATCACCGACGATACGCCCACCACTGATATTGAGAGAGTCTGTGGGATTTGCGTATGAGGTATTATCGATGCGCCATAGAACCGCGGTCCAATTCCCTTGTACCTTGGTTTTTATAGGCTCGATTAAACCATGGCCCAATTGAGTTTCAAAATCCGCTTCCCAATCAAACCTAGGCAAGGCGTTCTGGGTGATGATATGAGTGGCATCGACATGGACTAGAGTATCGACGACCGGTTGTTCACTGCGCAGGAAAAGACTGGTTTCGATTCCAGAATATAGACCGATATTCATCGCATTTCCAGCGATTTGTCCCTCGATATCCTCCCCTTCCCATATTCCCCATGTAAAGCGATAGCGCTCATCGAGGTCGCTGATTTGCTCATCCACTTCACCGATTTCACTAATCATTGTCGCTAGGTGCCAAGTTGACATCAATATCAAAATGACAATGCCGATACTAAGATGAAAATTCAATCTCTTATTCGTAAGATGGGTTATTTTTTCTCCACTGGGTGGCACTAGCATCAAAGTTAAGGCTAAAGCAAGCCATGGCAAATGATAGCGAGATTCGCCCCAATCCAATATGAAAGCATGGATGATAACCAATGGCGTTAGCATGATTACTATCGCATTGAAAGCTTCAACTTCTTTGCTTCGTAAACGGAATAACCCTACTAACATCGCGATAATTCCAATGAATGCCAATTGGCTGAGAAGATGGTATGACCAAGTCAAGGAAGTATGAGTACCAAGGGTATCGCCGACACTTTTCAAAGCGAATGAGGTTTGAGGGGTCAATGCGGCTAGGGGATCGCCATTGACAAATGAATTATATAATAAAAACGGCCCTGAAATCAATAACCAACCGCCGATAAATGGTAATGCGCGGCGTACATCTCTATCCTTGATAATGAACCAGCCGGCTAAACCAATCAGATAGACATGAACATATTTCACCAGCATTGCCATCGCTGCAACAGCACCGAGAATCATCACTAGACGGCGTGAATCACCTTTCTCAACCCGGATGAATATATTGAGAATCAATATCCACGCCCCTGCTACCGCAACGTCGAGATAGGGTAGTTGCCCCCAATATCTCACCGCAGGTAAGAGCAGAAAAGCTGGTACAACAAGTTGAGCTAGTTTTTTTGAGGTCCAACGTTCTGCCAAATGCTGTATCTGCCAAGTGGACATTATCATCAGCAATAGAGGCATGAACACAACTTGCGTGGAATTTCCTGAGAGCACAATCTCCATTGAGAATAATGCTGGTATCAACGGTGGTCTGAACAAAAAATCTTGACCGTGATGAAATGGTGACCAAAGGACATTGCCAATAAATGCATTAGCCTCGATCAAATGATACGCCGCGTCCCAGCGCGGCATCAAATTCCACCATGGTAAGACCATTACCAGCATAATTAGACAAACTGGAGCTATTAGCCAACGTAGATCCTCTCTACTCCACTTCGCCCCTTTGGCACAAATTCCCAAGCCTGAAAGAATTAGGAAAAGCACCAGCCATGTAGTCCATTCACCGCCCAGACCGATCATCCAAAAAAGATGGATTATCCATCCACTAACCAGGGCACTAGGGAGGGCGAGAAGGGTCAATTTATCCGCGGTCCGGTCGATAGATATCATCTATTCAACCATCCAACAAACTCAATCCCAAGTATTTTCACTGTCAAAATAGGCTTTGAGTTCATTGAAATCGACTGTGCCATCACCATCGGTATCGAGGAAGTTAATCACCGAATTTATCTCAAGGGGTGAAATGTCTCCAACTCCAATA
>CAUYXQ010000199.1:0-3012 GCA_963577015.1 Candidatus Thalassarchaeaceae archaeon | reverse complement strand
CTATACCCTCATTCGTATTGAACTCGAACTCGGAATCGTAATTTATTTCTATTTCCACATAGTCATCCTCACCATCAAAACGCAATGCAAAATCAGCGCCTGGCCCAACTTCTACCACTCCGTAGACCGGGAAATATTGAGGGTCGTCTTCTAAATCGTTCCAAGAGTTCTCCAAGATATCACCCATGTTAGTGCCGGTGATATGGACATAATCTTCATCACTACCCTGAACTGGTTGTCCCTCTCCCCAATTACGATAGGTGAATGGTGTGCCATCGTGCCAGCGGAATTCGCCTTCGGTATTATAGTCGGAAAGGCCGATCCATATATGACGTGTATCGTTTTCGGTGGCGGCGAAAGTTTCGTACAACCACTGGTCCTCTGCAGCATTATCGACGGTGGCCAAGAAGCCATCAAGACCCCTAGCAGCATCGGCAGCATCGCTCCAAGACGAGGCTGAAAGCAGATAGTAGGTGTTGTTATTAGCCGGATTTATCACGGTCTCGATAATCTCGATACCAGTGCTATTATCGGCGCTTGCTACCATGGTCATCGGGCCGAAACCAACCATTACCAGCAATAGCAAAGTGAGGACGCTTTCCCTTTTACGATTATTTGCCATGCCCTATAGGGCATGCGACGTGGTTTTCAACCTGTCCACTTCCTGACAGGTGAATATTACACTCATTTGAGCTTTTTTCCGGCAATTCTGATATCGCTTTTCAGTGGCATTTGGTGCTCCCATGCAAACTCTTTGACCACACGCCAACCCTTGTCACTACCCTCGTAATCGGTAATATCGATGGTCTTATTTCGGGTATTGGCCTTGAAGGCTGCGATTGGCTCTGCATTTCTGAACACTAGATAGGCTGACCCGAAGCCGAATTTCTGTTTTAATACATCAGAGAAATATGGAGCGATAGGGTCGGAAGGTGGAAGGACAAAATCACGAATTGGGCTAATTTCTTTAGCATCGTCAAGCAGGTTCTTTCGACCCCAGCAAACCTCGTGCAAATCCTGAACGAGGAATCCCTTGATCAAGGTGCCATCTTGTTCGAAATCGGTTAGCACCGCTTTGAGTTCTTCGGGTTTGAAAGGAGTGCCGGCTAATTTAATGAATTGTTTGAGGGTGATAACCGGATATTCTGAGACTAAATTACGCAGGAATTCTTTGCGTAATACAACTGGGTCATCCGATGAGTCCATATGAACCGCCCTAAATCCTGCGCGATAGTCTTGGACTATGTGGCCACTACGAATCAACGGCTGAATCAATTTTCTAAATTCCGCCCTCTTCATCGCATGGCGTTCCATGAATATATTCGGATCGGAATTACCAGTAAAATAATCAATGATATCAAGCAATTCCTCAGGTGCTTCTTGACCCCTGATGGCGAGTAATTTGGTAAAGTGGTCGTGAGATGCCCATACCTGATGCCCTCTGAGATTAATCCCTTGATGTAAGCGATGAGCGCTGGCCATATTTTTGAGTCCAACCCTAAACAATTCTGCCCTTCCGCGCAGTGCGAAATCGTCGCGTATTTCATCGACCTTATCGAGTGCACGAATCTCGTTTTCCAATCGAGTCTCTTGATGTAAATGATGGCGATGGAACAAGGCTCGTTCAGCAATTTCTCGCGGTTGCGGGTCGACGATACCACCGCGAATCATCCTCTCTCCTGCCATCTTGAAGCCAATTCTCTTCAGAGCATCCAGCGTTTCATCATCTAGAGTGGAAACTGGTTCGCCATTAAAATTAGAGAGCACTGATACATCGACCAATTGATCGGCGTGATTGTCAAGTAATTTCTCAAAGGACTGACAGAATTCATCGAGATAGGCATAAGGGATGTGAACATCTTTGATCTCAAGGTAATCGTTGACTTTGAACATCAATACTTTGCCTATAGGGTCAACTCCCTTGAAGACCGGCAGATACCAGCCACGGTCCAAAGTAGAGCGCACCTCCCAAATAAAGCGCGAAACATAGGGGTCAGACTGGGTTAGAATTCGCATCGTCCTGTCTTCACGCCTAGGGTGATTGAGCAGAGAAACCTCCTCGGGTACAACATAGAATGCCTCGGGTTCTGGCACCAAAGCCATCACTTTGGTAATGCGCCCAGCCCGCTCCATCTGGGCGAGAGTCATGGCTAAATCCTCGACACTTCGCGAAACCAGATATCGTAAGGTAAAGGCACGAATAGGGCCGATTCTACGGATAACTTCGACCAAAGAATCACCGAAATCCATCGCCTTGTAATTATCTATGACGCGATGGAACAGGCTCAATCTGCGACGACGGCCAACGACATCCTCGAATTGCTTTACCACGCACATCTGTCTCTCAAGATTGGAAAGCGCATTCTTCAAGTCACGCTGCAAGGAGGTGTAATCATCTCCCTTTGGGAAGTCTGCCATCACCTCTTGGCGGGTTAGGTTTTCATCGGCGGGAATTTTCTCAAGGATCAGTTTTTCCATTTCGCCAAGCCACGGTTCTGGTTTCATTCCCAGCAACATCGGCAAATTTTTCTTGGTACAATAGCCAATGCGATTATGGAGTAATCTTCCCATCAGCATATCGCTATCGAGTTGCAAATCCTTCCAATCAGAGAATCTGAAATCGGCGACCCGATAGAGTAATTCCTGCTGCTTTTGAAATAGAACGTGCTCGTCAAAGGCGGTAAATGCATCGGGATAAATCTTGAATGATTTATCCATCACCAAATTTTGCACCCAACGATATTCGACAACCTCCTCGGTACCTCCTGTGATTCGATGTTCGTCTATCCTAAGGATATACTCGGCATCTTCGGTCTGGCTAAAGAATCCGACAGAGATGACATTTCTAACCTCTAATTCGTGGAGTATTTTGTCGATTTGTGATTTTGGGAATGGTAATCTCTCGATTAACACATCTCCGGTTTGTGGACCCTCGCTACCCAACATTTCGATAATTTTCACTCGCAAGGATTCGTGGGGATCGATAATCGCCTTCTTCTGCCATTTTGTGGG
>CAUYXQ010000198.1:0-3020 GCA_963577015.1 Candidatus Thalassarchaeaceae archaeon | reverse complement strand
ATCGTCTATTCTGAAAGAATGGCCCTCAAACCAAGTTGCAGAATACCACATACCTCCGCCTAGGCTATCCCATTGGAGAGTTCCGTCAACTGTCGAGAGTTCAACCTGTGCCCTGTCTCCTGGCATCCCCCTCTCGGAAAGGCCGGTCACCTCATCTGCCATGATCAGCATTTGAGCTTGCATATCATTTCTTTCAACAGATCCTTCCAATTCTTGGATGACCGGAATCATCGTCATCAACATTATTCCGATAATCGAGAGAACTCCACCGAATAATAATACCGCGGCTACCGCAGCACTGACTGCCTGTTCGTCGCGTGATAACAACGCCGCTCTCAAGTCCTCACCTCGATACGATGAAGGTCGATTTCCAAATCGATGAGTTCGCCAGTGTCAATAGTAAATCCATCAGCACCGCTGGCTCTTTGCCATGGTGAAATACCGCGGTGCTGGTCTAGGGTTCCCGAAGCTCGGTGAAGTGTATAATCGGTCAACCAACCCTCTTGAATTTGTGGGGTGATTATCGAATCGAGTGAAGAGATGTAGGTGAATCTAAGGTTTAGTGCCTGGCCTGAAAACAACTCCAGAGGCCCCAGTGATATCAAGTCGAAGGCGATTTGATTTCCTTTGGATAATGATCCGTTCACCGTCACATCAACAAGTCGCAGCGAGCCGCGCATTCGTCCATCATATAATTCATCTAATTCCAAATCGGGGCCTTGGGATATAATCCAGTTCTCATCAGGAAATTTTTCTACCCGTGCATCGTTGATCAAGGCGATTTCATGGTGCCCATTTTGCATCAACGTCACGACTTTAACCCCCGAAATAGTGATGCTCACATGGCGATGAATCGCTTCACCAGAGTCATCATATACGGTTATCATTACAAATGTGTAAACATTCAGGTTGTGATTGATAACAATGGTTTCACCAAAATCATCGACCGTATGGTTTTCGGTACCATCGGTACTGATAATCTCGACCAGAGCAGCGCTGCCATTAGTCGTTTTCAGAGTAAAAGCGCTGCCGTTAATCAGTTCGATATCGCTTTCCTCATAACCGACGAGGTCAGCAGAAATAGTCCATGATTCCGAATTAATCACCGGAATTACCTGAGTTGATATCACCGAAAGAGTCTGTCTGATACCCACTCCATCAGGAGCCACGCCAACCACTGCAAATCTATCCTCTAGTCGATCGGCTATTCCATTCGCACTTGCCCAATTGGTATTGTCTTGAAACTCCTTGACATATGGCTGTAAAAAGATCCACACTCCAGCCATTACCGAGACTATCATCGCCAATAACATGACTACTCCAATCACCTCGCTGACCGCGAGGTCGTCTCGGTTCTGGCGGCCTCTCACAAAGATGAGAGATTACTCGACGTTCTTATGTCTTCACCAAGATGAGCCCTATGGGGCTCAACCTACAGGGTCAATCCTTGCCTCGGGCGATATTCCAATTGTGATTGCCCGATATGATGCGAGAAATCAGGCCCGTCTTGAGTTGAGATAGCGATATCGCCGGTAAATATCTCACCGATGTGGTGGAGAACTGTTGATTCTGCCATATGCGGTTTGTTATTGTTCTCGGATAGATGGGTTAGAACTATCGATCTTGTGGCATCTGTAACTATTTCCGCTAGTAATTCTCCGCATTGTTCATTGGAAAGGTGGCCGCCACGGCCACTTATTCGCTCTTTTAAGGAGTAGGGATATGGCCCGTTCCATAAGAGTGCAGAATCATAATTTGCCTCGAGCGAAATATGTTGGCACCCACGGAGATGAGTCGACAATTCATCTGTCCACGAGCCAAGGTCGGTGACTACCGCCGCTCTTTCACCGCGATGACTAGCTATAAACCCTACATTATCGGCGCCGTCATGAGGTACTGGGATGGGTAATATGGCTAATTCTGAGCCGAATTCCAACACCTCAAGCGATTCGAATAAGTTGACATTGGTCAATCCTAATTCTGTGGCAGTTCTCGTATTGCAGTAAATTGGCAAATTCCACTTTCTTTGCACTATTCCTGCGCCACCACCGTGGTCACCGTGGTGATGGGTAATTAGCACGGCTGTGATGTCTTCAACCTTCAAGTCGATACGGCCAAGTCGTTTCTCCAATTGCCTACCACTAAATCCCTGGTCGATGAGTAAACGTTGCTCTCCACATTCAATCAGAGTGGAATTCCCGCGACTACCAGTGCCAAGGTGAGTTATCGACATCGACATGTATCTTCGCCGTGCGCGCTAAGCCCTTGAATGAACCTCCTAAATTGTACTTTAAATCTTGATTTTGGCGTAGTAATTGGTTATCCATTGCCAATGGTTGTCGGAACATCACTCCATCATTCTATTAAGCGGGCTGTTCGTACCTTCAATAAGCAGGGCGGTGTGTCCGCAGGTGATTAGGATGAGGCGAAGTCAAACCACATTGTTAATGACGCTTGGAGTTATTTCCAGTTTGTTATTCATGTCTCAATTTCCCGCTATTTCATCGGTAGGTAATATTCACCCTGATGATACCACTGGTGAGAAGCCACCAACCACCGATTCAGATGGCGATGGTATTCCCGATGTTCACGAAAATCTATTCATCCAGATGACCTCTTGGGTCACTAGTTCTGGCCGTAATGTCAGCATCCAAGGTTTGGATGCAGACAATGCCTCGGATGCATTGGTGGATTTAGATAATGATGGCCTAAATTCTACCGAAGAATATTGTTGGCCTTATCCTGCGAATTGTACAGAACCCGGTTTTCCTCGAGGGTTGACTGGAATTACCGATCTTAATACCGGTGAGAGAATTTACCTCGACCCGCGCTCTGCAGATACCGATGGTGATGGTTTGCCTGATGGCTATGAAGCATGGATGTGCTCAGAATCGGGCTATCTAAATCTGGAGACTTATGTCTATGAGTGTACAGAATGGAATCCTCTTAACGATTCTGACGCATATTTAGATATCGATGAAGACGGATTTGATGTCGATCGCAACGGCATTCTCTCCGAG
>CAUYXQ010000197.1:0-3042 GCA_963577015.1 Candidatus Thalassarchaeaceae archaeon | reverse complement strand
ACCCGGACAGAATAACCGTTCTTGCACCAAAGAACCCTCGACACGAGGACATCTTCTGAGTGGTTTGACGTAATATTTGCAATAATTCCCCTTCACCTGTAGCGAGACTATGCTCTGCACTATTGGCTAGGTTTACTGCAGCTGTAACCATCTCGATTACATCGTGGTCGTGTTTGACTAATTTTTTGAGGTCGCCACCAGAGGATGAGCGTTGACCTGAGAGGAAAGCATGGTCCATGCCAGTTGAAGATTTTTCGACATCATTGGTCAACATATCACACTCTTCCATGCACTTCTTTGCTGCTCTTGCGCTAGTGAGGTCGTTGTTCTGAAAGCAAATATCATGGATATTTTGCATGTGGCTACGAACCCTGCCACCGGCTCTGATAATTTCATCGCGAATTATTTGGTCGGTGTGTTTTCTCTTACCTTTAGAATATCCTGAATACCCCGTTAAAATCAATTGAATGCCTCTTACATATGGCAAGACATCTAGTGGTGTACCTATCATTGGTCTGCCTCAACAGTGATAGCACGTGCTAGTAATTCAGTCCTTTGGCTCCGGTTCTCGTATGGTGATTACGTTTTTTGAGAAAGATTTAGCCTCTTTTGTATTGTGTGTAACAAGAATGGCAGGTGTCCCTCTTGAGGCGAGTAAGGAGATGGTATCCTTGAGTAATCTATCACGTAATTCTTCATCCACTGCTGAAAACGGTTCATCAAGAAGTAGAATTTTTGGTTCGGCTAACAGTGCCCTTGCAAGGGCAACTCTCTGTGCTTCACCCCCGGATAATCTCTCACATCTCCTCTCCTCAAAACCCTCTAGGCCTACTTCCTTAAGCGCAGAAAAAACATCTGCATCTCGCTTGCCAAGGCGAAGATTACCTGCGACATCAAGATGATGATATAGAACTGGTTTTTGGAAAAGCAATCCTATCCCCCTCTTTTCAGGTGGTATATTTGTGACTTCGATGTCGTCGAGATATATTTTCCCGTCTTCCAAATCTTCTAGTCCAGCAATACAACGCAATAAAGTGGTTTTTCCACATCCGGATGGACCGATGATTGACACCCTCTCACCGGTGGATAAACTCAAATCAAGTCCTTCAAATAAAACCCGTTCAAAGGATTTACTAGCACCTTCAACTCTCAGCATCAAAACATCCCTCCATCGCCATCCGGTCTGAATCTTTCTGCGAGCAAGAACAAGACCAAGGTAGTGACCATCAAAAGACTTGCAGCCGCCATTGCTGTTGGTTTGACCAATGGGTCGAAACCCGGGCGTGTCATCAACTGATCGACCAATACCGGTAATGTATCCCAGGCACCGGTCCGTACAAGTATCCAGGACGCTCCGAATTCTCCCATCGACATGGCTATGGCGATTATTCCAGCGACTATCAGCGGTCCTCGTAATAGTGGGATGCGGATTTTGGTTAAGATCTGCCACCGACTTAAGGTCAAGACTTGTGCATTCTCGATTAACTCCGGGTCTTGGCGTCGCATTGCCGGTAGGAGTAAACGTACGACAAAGGGCGTTGCAAGCATGATATGAGGCACTGCTGGCATCCACCACATGGTAAAGAATACCGTTGAGATTCTTATTATCCCTAGCAATATACCCAGGCCCAACATCACCCCCGAGATTGCCAATGGTAACATCGTCAAGATATCTAGGGGTTTGGCCCAATACGACCCACGTTTTTCAAGCAGGTGAATACCAGAGGAGAGTGACCATCCGAGCGGTAGTGCAATCACTAGGGTTAGAGCCGCATAACCGAGAGAATTTTGTAGGCCATCGATGATTGAGACATAAGCATAATCACCTGAAATAGCGCTTCGCCAACCATCTAAGGTCCAGCGATGTGAAATCACGGGACCGCGCTCGGCAACACGCAGTGATGCGCGCATCACGGCGATTAATGGACTTAGGCAGAAAAGAAGTGCTAGAATCAACACCACCCACCCCGTTCTGCCTTGCTTACGTGCATGTGATTCGCTTACCTCTGCTATTGTCCGACTACGCTTTGCCTGTAAAACAGATAATAGCCAAAGAGCCATAATCAGAACCAGAAATTGAATGGTCGAACTGGCAAGGACCAGTTCGTTGGAATATATTTGATAATTCGTAATTCCAGCAGCACCACCTACATCGGCCATAACCGTCTCGAGTGTGGCATTGCTAGGAGTCATCCATCTTACCATTGCGAAGGAGGTAAACGAGAAGACGAATGTCAATACCGCCGCACAAAGAATAGAAGGAAACATCAACGGCATCCAGAACCAGCGCAATCTACCCCAGCGACTATTCCCGGCAGGCAATAGGCGCAATTGTTCTTCCATTCTTGGGTCCAGATTGGAGATTACCGGGTCGACAAAACGGATAACCAGGGCGATATTAAACCAAGCATGAGCGAATAATAACGAGACTAGATAGGTTGAGGAATCGCCTCTTAAGTCAAGACCATCGCTACCTAAAATAGCCATGAAACCCATCGCAGCAACAATTGCTGGAGTGACAAATGGTAGGGTCAATAAGGCTCGCATCAAGCGTATTCTCGGCCAATGATAACGGCCTAATTGCCAGGCGATTGGAATGCCTATAATCAAGGTGAGTGCGGTTGAAAACAAGGCCTGAACAAAGGTGAATCCAATCGCATCTTGGGAGAGGTAATGCTCATCTAACGATGAAAAAACCTGCCAAGGCATTTTGCCTGAAACATAGATTAGACGGTCGAGTGCGAGTAATAGTGGAATTATCACCAGTGCTGAAAAAATCAGGAATGGTAAAGCCACTTCAATGTTCTCAAATCTTCTTCTCAAATCAGTGCAGCCTCCCAGGCTGCAAGCCATGAATCCATGTTTTCAGCGATTTCGATAGGTGAAACCTGTGCATTTAGCGAAGGTAGGTCGGAGTGATGTAGGTAGCCGTTATCGGGGGGTAATTCGCTATCGATCAACACACTGTACATCGAATTCTCAATCGGCATATCGAGATTGACGTCTTCAGTGAGTAGATACTCGATGAATAGGTCAGCAAAT
>CAUYXQ010000196.1:0-3088 GCA_963577015.1 Candidatus Thalassarchaeaceae archaeon | reverse complement strand
CAAATCATTCAATAATTACTGATTATCTTATTCGCAATGGATTGAGATGCGATTAACTGAAGAAGGGAACGCCGAGCGAAGCATGTGCCAGACGAGATGCCGCTGGAGGTGCCGAACCCAACGACACCATTCCTTAATGGTCCATTGGATTTCATTCGTGAGATTCGCAAGGATTGGTATCTGGTAAAAAATCTGGTGCGGCGTGACTTGAAAGGCAAATATAATCGTGCATCGATTGGTTTTGGGTGGATTGTTTTGGAACCTCTGCTATTGTCAGCGGTATATTATGTGCTATTCACGATGATTGCTGACCGGCCTGAGCCAAATTACTCTCTATTCGTCATCATCGGTATCATCATTTGGGGTAACTTTGGGAAGAGTCTTCAAGCGACGATTGAATGTTTGTCTAAAAATGGTAATCTGATAAAGCAAGTATATTTTCCACGCTCCATAATAGCGCTATCTCCTGTTTTGAGTCAATTGTGGATCTCTATGATTTCACTTGTAGCAGTGATTCCAGTGATGTGGTATTTGGGAGTAGTGCCCAACCAGAGCATATGGATGTTACCAGTTGCATTGATTCTAACCTCGATGATGGCTTTGGGCATCGGTTTGATTTTTGCTCCACTCAACGTGCTTTCCCAAGATGTTAGCCACCTTTTCCGCTTTATTGTCCGAGCAGGGTTCTTTATATCGCCAGTTATGTGGACATATGAGATGATGATAGAGCGTGCTCCTGCTGGTTGGGTCGATCTAATCATGCTCAATCCAGTTGTGGTGCCGATTACCTTTGCCCGTCATGGTCTCGATGGAACTCCTTTGAATTTCGAGTTATTTCATCTGTTATATTCAATTGGCTTTGCCTTGGTGGTTCTGATTGTCGGAATGGCATTATTCAAGCGCTGGGAATCTAGGGTGGTGAAGTATCTATGACCAATGCTATCGAGATGTCCGATGTTTCCTTGCACTTTCCACGTGGCAAAAGTTTGATTCGTAGTCTACGCAATCTGATGCGAAGAGGTGATAGCGCTGGTAAAGGTTCATTCACTGCATTGGATAAAATAACCCTGGAGGTAAAAAAAGGTGAGGTTCTAGGCGTGATAGGCCGTAATGGTTCTGGCAAGAGCACGATGCTCAGAGTGATTGCAGGTATTTATCGGGCAGATCAAGGCGAGGTCAAGGTGAGTGGAAGAACCTCTCTTCTCGCAGGGGTTAATGTTGGTTTCAATCAGAATCTTACTGGACGTGAGAATGTTCATCTCTATGGGAGCATTTTGGGTCATTCAAAAGGAGATCTCGATGAGATGATGGCTGACATTCTTGATTTCAGTGAGATTGGTGATTTCATAGATCAACCTCTGCGAACCTATTCCTCAGGAATGAAAGCACGTCTGGGAATTGCGATAGCTAGTGCGGTTGAGCCTGAAGTGTTGTTAATCGATGAAGTTTTAGGAGTCGGAGATCCACAATTCAGAGAGAAGAGTAAAAAGAGGATTCTAGATTTGGTGACCAATACTGGAACTGTTGTTATGGTCAGCCATTCGTTTAGTCTAATGACTGAAATTTGCAATCGTGTCGTATTAATAGATAATGGCAAGGTGGCTGCAATCGGTGATGCAAGTGAAGTTATTTCCGCCTATTACGAGTTGACGAGTTGATAGAGATGCGCCGAAAAAGCACTGGCAAGACGGTCAGAGAGACCTTGTTACAGAATGAACTTGACCGGATTAGACAGACCTATTCATTCAGACTTGGGTTATTATTGACCAATTCATTTGCGAGAAAACCTTGGCTGATATTAGTTCTACCATTTACTTTTTTGAAAATGAATTATCAATTCTTCAAAGACCGCAGGTCACGTGATGATGATAATTTAGACATCTCTTTGGACACCGACGAACACTGTTTGATGATTATCACCGCTAGTGAGGATGGGGTTCTTGCAAGTGAAAGAAGCATTTCAATAGCCAAATCATGGCTATTACTTCCTGAAAGGAAGATTGCCGTAATAAGTTCAAATGAATATCTAACTTCTATGTCGATAAGTGGGGTAAGCCACTACCAAATCCCAGACCCCAAGATACACAGAGAGATACCTACATCTGAGTGGAATGAGACTTGTGCTAATGTTGTCAGAGGTGCGATTGAAACCCATCAACCATTTGCAGTTATTTTTGACGGAAGGTATCCATATCGCGGAATCCTCAATGCTCTGGCATTGAGCGGTGACCAGAAATCCTTGTGGCTAAGACCAAGTATTGTTTCTGAAGAATTACTAAAGAAGTTTAAATCCTCATTTGATATGATTATTCCAGTAGATGAATTGAGCGCTGATGAGATTGGTGGTTTCTCAAAAGACTCATCGGAATTGCATGTTGAGAGGAAGGTTTCCAATCGCATTCTTGTTGCTACAGGCAACGGGCACCAGAAAAAGCAAGAAATATTGAATCCAATTCTCAGTAGGAGGTTTGAAAATACAATTGGCCATGTATTTGTTTTCCCCAAAAATTCAGATTCCGGTAATATCGCAAAAGGTAGCATTATCCATTGGGATGCCATCATTGGCCAACCAGGATTTAGAGATTTGAAAGCAGCGATTGTTTGTGATGACTTAAATCTCATTTCCCATCTGTGCGCTGCTGGTATTCCTACAATTTGTGTGATCGATGCGCGCTCACCGATAACGAGGGTAAAAAAGCTCAATCATTGGGCAGAGGCAGGAGGGCTATTCGTTGTTCAGAAAAGCGATCATGCTGGATTAGAGTTGTTTATTAGCGCCCTGCTTGACGATAGTTGGAATAAATCAATCACCAGACGTTCGGATGAAATCTCAATCTCTGGTTGGGAATTATTATTCGACATGTGCCAGAGAATGATGACTTGATATAGTCGTTATTTCATGCCGGGATTGTTTCTTCATCAGCAACTGAGATGTCGAATTCTGATAGATCATTAAGGTCACTATCAATCATCGGCTCGCAATATTCGAGTAGTCTTAATTCAGTGAAAGTTCTATATCGAGATGGCAGCATTTTTGTTGCGATAGGGTGGTTTCTGTTAAGGAATTCAAGATCGATTGAAAGCATTG
>CAUYXQ010000195.1:0-3139 GCA_963577015.1 Candidatus Thalassarchaeaceae archaeon | reverse complement strand
ACTTTTCTTCAGACTCGGACATATTATCATCTTCCTTGGTATAGATTCAGTTAAAGGTCTACATTGCGGACTTCAGGTGTTTGGTCGGCGAGTAAGAATTCAAGCATAGCAGCCCACATTACAAATTCAATAGCTCCTTCCAATTCTGTCTGTCCACCAGTCATTTCTACCATGTTGTCCAAAGTGTCAGAAGGTGAATGATATGCATCATAATCTGCATCATAGGCACCGAGGTGGAAAATTGTTTGAGCACCTAGGTTACGGAATGTAACGTGGTCTGAACGACCAAAGGTATCTTCGTGAACATCCATTACAAGATTCTCATGTTCATCCCAATGTTGGTCACAGCCAGCGCCATAAGTGCCATCGATGGTCAAATTCATCGGCGCTTTCAAAATATCGCGATGCACTTTGTCTAAAATCGTAGTTATTGCAACATCTTGTGTTTCAGGGTCACTATCAGGTCCACTCCATGCATGGTAAGGATAAGGCTCTCCACTAGGCTTTAATGCCGGCCAAGAGACTCCCATCATATCCATATTAATGTAAAATCTTAATTCTTTATCATGGGGTAGGCAATAATCGCAATCGTTGTTTGCAAAGGCGTTAGAACCTCTCAAACCTTCTTCTTCACTCGACCATAGGGCGAGGAAGGTATCGCATTCAAACTCTAAGTCAACCATCGCTTTTGCAAATAGCATCATACTAACAGTTCCTGCTGTATTGTCATATGCACCTTCGTAAGTTCCACCACCAGGAGGGCCGCCAGGTGGAGCAATATCAAAGTGAGAACCCATGCCTTGCACACATTCACTGGAACGGCCAGCCTTCCATGCGATCACATTCAATGATTCAGGTTGGGTTGGGTTACCGTGGTCGATAACACGAAGAATATTGGTCTCATAACCAAGTCCTTCAAAATGGCCTTGGAAGAAACTTGCTGCACGCTCAAGTGCAGGATTCGGAGTTCCCATCCAGCGATTGATATAGCCGCCACATAGTGTGGAATCTGTACATACCGAGGTAATGAAATCCATCTTTTCAAACCAATCCTCGCCATTGACGATAGGAATCGCTTCCTCCATAACAAGTTCAACTTTACTCGTTGCCCCATCAGGATGAATCAAAGTTAGGTTTGCATCGGTCGTATAGGGTGTAGTGAGAAGTTTTGCCTTGAGGACATCGTCTCCTACAACCTCTATCATTCCGTCTAGTATGATAGTCCCATTTACGAATAACAAGACGTCTATAGGTGCTTGTAATCGGTATCCATCACCATCCAATAGGATGTCATGCCATTGTCCAGATTTGATAGTGACCTCGCCCGGTGCAAGATAATCGATTAGAAGGATTTCCTTCAAATCAATAATGGGAGTTTCGTTATCGCCAAAACATCCAGCAAGAGGTGCTAAGAAGATAATTGCGATAATTGCAAAGGATTTGACTGACTTTGACATGATGCTCACCATTTGCGGGCTTATTTACTACTTGATATGGTTTCTTATTCGGTGCGAGAAATTCATCTAGAATTAGATTAAGGTGCGGATAGGGGGAGTCGAACCCCCGGCAAAAGGTTGGAAACCTCCTATGATACCACTTCACCATATCCGCTGGTAATCCGTTCCAAAAGCCACTCCTCTTTGAGTGATTCGGTTTTGTTATTACCTATGTGATAAGCAACTGGTTTAGTGAATCACTGGTTTTGTGGTGGCGGGGGTGGTAATTGCCCAGCCAAACCGAAATTCTTTCTCGTTGGATGGTTCATTCCGTTCTCTATTCTAGCACGAACTAACTGCTCTGCTCGTAGTTGTCTATTGGTGGCTTCCTTTAGTCTGCTTGACTTACCACGAATAATCAATAATCCCATCAGGAAGAATAACACTAAAGCGCCAATAGCTGCTTGGACCAGTGAATTATCGAGGACTTCCTGAAGGTAACTATTATCATTTGATTCAGAAGGTTCCGCATAGATGCTAGAATCGATTGCATTCAAACTAATTGTAACCGTATCAAGTGCAACATCAGAACCAGGTTCAGTTGCTTTCAAAACCAGTATGTGGGTGCCGTAGATATTTGCCTCACCAGTGAAGACAACTGTTTGTGTTTGTCCAGATGTTGCAGAAAAACTAACGATCTGAACACGGGATGCAGCGTTGATTGCAGTCATTGCTTGCCATTCTACTCGTACAGCGAAATCTCCAACCATATCGGTGGTCACGGTACAGGAGAAGGTGAAGTAATCTCCACCAACTATGTCCAATTCAATTGAATCCGGATCACAGGTCATTTCCGCCTCACCAACATTTCTTGTTGGGTCATCTGGATAATGATCAGGTTTGAATGAACCCGCACTTTGGTTATCTCCCCAGCCATCACCGTCACTGTCAGACCACTGACTTTCTTCACTTGGGAAGGCATCATCGTCATCAGCGTAGCCATCACCATCAGCATCAGGACATCCTTTCATCACACCTTGAGTTGCTGTACCAAATTGTTGAGGGCAATAATCCCCATCACTTCCAGCGACGAAATCACCAAATGTATCATTATCAGAATCAAAGTATTGTGAATTATCTCCCAACCATAAATCATTCAAATCGCTTGCTCCATCTCCGTCTTCATCAGGGCAGCCATATCGGTCTATTGTTGAAACTCCAACGATCAGAATACAGGAATCGGGAGTCGAACCATTCGGATTATCACCATATCCATCTCCATCGGTATCATTCCACTGAGTATCATCATCAGGGAATGCGTCACCGCCTTGTGATACACCATCGTTATCACCATCGGGGCAACCGAATGTTCCAATATTGGAATATCCTTCTTCAGTAGGGCAATCATCTCCTTGGAACCCATTCAGTTCGTCACCATAGCCATCGCCATCAGTATCATTCCATTGGCTTGGCTCTATTGGGAATGCATCAGCACCATCAGAGATATTCCAACCAGTTTCATTACCTACTGCAATTGTCACATCGGAGTAACCGTCTGCATCAGTATCTGGACAAGCTAACCTATCCTCTGTAGAATTTCCTGCAGCAAAGCGACAATCATCTTCGAGGTCATCAAAGCCATCGCCATCAGAATCTTGCGAGCGTGTAGGGTCATCAGGGAATGCATCATCATCATCAGATAG
>CAUYXQ010000194.1:0-3152 GCA_963577015.1 Candidatus Thalassarchaeaceae archaeon | reverse complement strand
ACTGGAGCGCAAAATGCGTGTGAGTGTCCCTGCGGATGAAATCGACACCCAGGTTGACGTCAAAATAAAGCAGACAGCGCAACAGGTTAAATTAAAAGGCTTCAGGCCCGGCAAGGTGCCTTTAAGTGAGGTCAAAAGACGCTTCGGGGCAGGTATTCGCCAGGAAGTCTCCTCCGAGGTTATTCAAAGTTCCTTCAATAGCGCAGTGCAGCAGGAATCAGTTGTTCCGGCAGGCACCCCAAAAATTGAAGATGTGACGCTGGAGACCGGACAGGATCTAGAGTACACCGCCATTTTTGAAGTATTTCCTGAAGTGGAACCCGGAGATTTTTCCAAGGTGACCATCGAGCAACCCGTCTCCGAGGTGAACGACGACGATCTGGATTTAATGACCGACAAACTGCAGGAACAACGCATTGAATATGTCGATGTTGATCGCGCGGCGGCCGAGGATGACAAGGTCAATATAGATTTTGAAGGTTTTATCGACGATGAACCTTTTGATGGGGGTAAAGCTGAAGGCTCTGACCTTATCATTGGTTCCAGCAGTATGATCCCAGGATTTGAAGAGGGATTGGTCGGGTCAAAAGCCGGTGATACCCCAGAGTTGAATGTGAGTTTCCCTGAGGATTATCAGGCTGAAAATCTAGCAGGGAAGGCGGCCGTGTTTAAAACCATAGTCAATAAAGTCTCAGAGCCGAAACGACCGGCTTTAGATGATGAGTTCTTTAAACAGTTTGGTGTAGAAGAAGGTGGGCTGTCAGCATTTCGAACAGAAATCCGCGGCAATATGGAAAAAGAACTGGATCGGGCGGTAAAACAACGCACTAAAACTCAGGTAATGGATAGCCTCATAGAGACGACAGCGGTGGAGGTTCCTAAGGCACTGATCGATAATGAAGTAAACCGAATGCGGCAAGAGGCAGTTCAGCAGTACGGTGGCAGCGATAAAATTGACCCTTCAGTGCTACCGGCAGAAATGTTTGAGAGCCAAGCGCAAAAGCGCGTAACCCTGGGTCTTATCGTCAACGCGATTGTTGAGAAATCATCGCTGACGGTGGATGAAGACCGTGTTCAGAAAACCATTGAAGAAATGGCAAGTTCTTACGACGATGCCGCGCAGGTTATCAATTTCTACAACAGTAATGAACAGCAGATGATGCAAATAAAAAATATGGTGCTTGAAGAGCAAGTTGTTGAGCTTTTGGTCGATAAAGCTACTGTAAAAGAAGTGAAGATGTCTTATGAGGAAGTGATGGAGTCTTTACAGGCAGAAGGTGCGGGTGAAAAGGATGACAGCGACGAAAGCTAGATTAGACCGGTTTTCACCTCTGTTATTGAATTTCGACGTCACAGGCCGCATATTTTATTTGAACTTTCTGCAGATACCAGCAATAGTAGACGCATAACGATCTACCCACTGAGGTAATTGATGGACAATATTACGGATAATCCCGCGCTCGGTTTAGGGCTAGTGCCAATGGTGCTGGAGCAGACCGCACGGGGTGAAAGAAGCTACGACATTTATTCTCGATTACTTCGTGAACGAATTATATTCATTGTGGGTCCAATTGATGACAACGTGGCGAATCTGATCGTTGCACAATTACTGTTCGCAGAATATGAGAATGCTGATAAGGAAGTACGTATTTATATTAATTCACCCGGCGGGTCGGTAACTGCAGGGCTATCTATATATGACACGATGCAGTTTCTTAACTGTGACGTGCGTACGGTTTGTTTGGGTCAGGCTGCCAGTATGGGTGCGTTGTTACTCGCCGCTGGCACCAAGGGCAAGCGAACGTGTTTGCCGAACGCCAGAGTCATGATTCACCAGCCGAGTGGCGGCTCTCAGGGTCAGGCCTCGGATATTGAGATTCAGGCCAGGGAAATTATGTATTTGCGTGAGCGAATGAATGAAATAATGGCATTTCATACAGGAAAAAGTGCGGAAGATATCGCGCGGGATACCGAGCGTGATCACTTTTTAACACCCCAGCAAGCCCTGGAATACGGTCTTGTAGATGAGGTGAAAGAGCCAAGGATTGCATTGTCCTCGGTAAGTTCGACGAGCTAACACAGTCTGGGTAGGCAGTTAGTGGAATACAGGTATAATATGGCGAGCAATCGCGGTGTTTAGTCAATAGATTTAAGGTGTAGGTATGTCAGACGAACATGACGGTAGTAATGGAGATGGAAAACTTCTGCATTGCAACTTCTGTGGTAAAAGCCAGCATGAAGTGCGCAAACTTATTGCGGGGCCATCGGTTTACGTCTGTGATGAATGTGTAGAATTATGTAACGATATTATTCGTGAAGAACTTCAGGAAAGTGGTGATGAAGTCGAAGCGAAGAAACTACCCACACCATCGGAAATAAAAGACATTCTCGACGAATACGTTATTGGTCAACACTGGGCTAAAAAAGTCCTGTCGGTGGCGGTCTATAATCACTATAAGAGACTCAATTTCTCTGGTAAAAAAGAGGAAGTTGAGCTTCAGAAAAGCAATATCCTACTGATCGGCCCGACCGGTGTCGGTAAAACGCTGTTGGCAGAAACACTGGCCAGATTGCTGGATGTCCCGTTCACTATTGCTGACGCGACGACCTTAACTGAGGCCGGTTATGTTGGCGAAGATGTCGAAAATATTATTCAGAAGTTGCTACAGAAATGTGACTACGATGTCGATAAGGCCCAGGTCGGTATCGTCTATATCGATGAGATTGACAAAATTTCCAGAAAGTCGGATAACCCCTCGATTACGAGAGATGTATCCGGAGAGGGTGTCCAGCAGGCGCTGCTTAAGTTGATTGAAGGAACAGTGGCATCAGTGCCACCCCAGGGTGGTCGTAAACACCCACAACAGGAATTTTTGCAGGTCGATACCACAAATATATTGTTCATTTGCGGCGGTGCGTTTTCGGGTCTGGATAAAGTGATCCTGGATCGTTCAGACAAGAGTGGTATTGGGTTTGACGCAGATATTCAAACGGAAGCGACCAAGAAGAACCTGGGCGAAACGCTGCGTACGGTAGAACCGGCAGATCTGGTCAGATATGGCCTGATTCCGGAGTTTGTAGGACGACTGCCTGTCACTGCGACATTAGAAGAATTAGATGCGGACGCCTTGGTTCGTATTCTTAAAGAGCCC
>CAUYXQ010000193.1:0-3188 GCA_963577015.1 Candidatus Thalassarchaeaceae archaeon | reverse complement strand
AACCAGGTGCTGCGAGAATCCTGAATCCATCTTTGGGTCGTCGCTTCATCATCAAGCACCTCATCGGCAATCACCTCACCTCCCATCGCCGCTTCTAATTTTAACCAAGGTGACATCTCTGCAGTTTCCTCAACACGGTGTCTAATCACGTAAAGACCAAGCAGGTTGACCAACAAGATGCACAGACTTATTTCCAACCATGTCCAACGTTGTGTAATCAATACATAGAGCCCTGAAACACCAAACACAAGCAATAGGCCCAGTGCTGGAGCGAGAAGGAAACGCCTTGTTCGGTCAGCACTACCGTCGAGAATTCGGGCAAGGCCAAGCCCGGGAAGAATGGCGATGAGAAGCAATACGACCACCCCCAGCATCACTATCCCTCAGGGAGGTAATTGATGAGTCTTCTCGGATAAAACTCATCAACCCGCAGCCTTTAGAGAGACTATGCATCACGTCATCGATATCGCAGATGATTATTGGGTGCACGATTTCACCAGAGGATATGATGAGGATTTCGTTTGTCCTTATCGCAACGCAATCGGCCGTTATGATGAGATTAGGCCGGGGATGTATCCGCAAGAAATATTCGAAGGAAAAAGGGATTTGCACATGGGTATCGACATCGGTGCTCCTGCTGGGGAGGAGATTTACGCATTCAGTAATTGTGTGGTTCACTCAAAGGGTATCAATAGCGAAGACGGTTCATACGGTCCAACCATTATCACCAAACATGATTTTGAGGGCAAGGAGTTGTGGGCTCTCCACGGTCATCTTTCACTTGATAGTTTAGATCACGTCGAGGTCGGCCAGAAGATTGTCGAGGGCGAGGTAATCGCTTTTGTCGGTAGTATGGAGGTAAACGGCGGTTGGAAACCCCATCTACATCTGCAATTATCATGGCGAGAACCCGAGGGAAACGATATGCCCGGCGTGGTTGAAAGAATTGATAGGGAATCGGCTCTCAAACTCTATCCCGATCCCCGAATCGTGCTTGGGCCAATTTACTGATCGACGCTTTGTAAGTGTGCTTTCAGTGCGAGAATCGGCTCGATACTGGCTGGGTCTTTGCCATGGAGAAGTCCAAGTGCGATTGAAAGCCAATCCATGGTGATGCACAGATGTAGCAAGGCCTCAATCAAAGATGAGCCCTCACCGTGAATCCTCCACGCGGTTTCAGTAGGACAATTAGCGACAAACCAATCCATACGTTGTTTTACACGTTGGCCAATTCCATCCCAGGTCAAGATCAACAAACCTTGTTCACTCGAGCTTGGATCGTTATCATCTCCTACCCCCCCCCAAGCGACAATCTCGTTATGATTCATCTCTGGAATCACACCTATACGTGCGAATCGGGCCGAATTTTCATTGAATTGATTCTTCATTCTCACCAAGGAAGGGTGTAATTCATTTGGTCCTAGTAAAGCGATATCGTGGTCCATCAAGGATAGTGCAAGCGATGCGATTGCCCCCTCGGGTTCGGCGATGATATCGCATGCTTCATTTGCGATTTTCAAGCGGGATATCATCGCATCATCGATCATCTCCGGCAGAATATCCAATTGGTTGAGCAAAGATAATTGTCGACTGAATAGGTGACCAAAAGCGGTTCTAGGTGGTTGGCCACCCGGAGATGAAATCAAATGTACATGTTCGTGAAGTTCGCTTAACCCTGCCAGCACTCCGCCGCTGGAAATAACGATGATAGTTCCACCTTCTTTGGCAGCTATTTCTACTGCGCTGATGGTTTCCTCGGTATTGCCCGAATGAGAGGTAGCGATGATTAGGTGTTGCTCATTCCACCATGCAGGAATTTCATAAGAGCGAGAAATAGTCACCGGCAAGGTGCCAAAGCGGTCGCAGAGAATCGAAAGGAAATCGCCACCAGCCGCTGAACCACCCATGCCCAAGCACAGGATACCTTGCCATGGGGTTTCTGCGACATTCTGCAACCAAGGGTGAAGGTTTCTTCGCATCACGTCGAGCCCATTTTCGATATCGTCGACAAAAGACCGAGTGTGGCCAATCATGTCCTCTCTATCCAATGCTTCAGCCAATCGAACAATGCCTTCACTCATATTTTCACGTCCCCTTGCAGTAACGGTAATGCAAACCATTCGCCTTCGATGCGGGCAAGACGCAATTTGGACCCCACTACATGGTCATATGCCAAGCGCACAGCATCCATCTGCCAATTGTGAGGGTTGAGGAATTCGGCAACCGATGAATCCTCACTCACAGCATCTATTACCAAATGGTCTTGCATTCTCGCCACTACAGTCGCATATTCCAAATCACGCCATGTCGCCCCAGTTCTTTCTTTGCGTTCTACCTTAGAGAGGATTGCTCCTTCTCCGCTCCACGATGAGATACGCCACAATTCCTCGCGCCAGCGCACCACATCTCCTAGATCATAACCCGGTTTTCGGTAAAGTAAGGTCATCCTACTGAGGTCGGCGCCGTCTTTACGGCCGATTACGGAAGAGGTGGTGGTGATTTGGCCGCCAAATTGGCTGACCAATTGCCGGCTCCAATTCTTGGCCAAACCCTTTGAGCCAAGCACGACATCGTAGCCACCGGTAACCGGACCTTCACTGGTGACGAAAAACATCGGATCGCGCTCTAAATTTGCGATTAAATCATCGAGGGTCGCTCGCAGAACCGTATATTCTTCGTCGGCAAGTTTTCTTGCACTTGAGCGCAATTGCACTGTGGCTTCGAAGTAATTGCCGTCGCGGCGGCTACAGGTTAGACAAACGGCATTGGATTTCCTTGCCCGCATCTGATGTGTCTCTTCATATCCGAGTCCTGAAATCGTGCCGCCTATTTGCAGGTAAATCAGGGTGTTACGGTCGTCTACCTTTCTTGTTTCTAGCCCTATGGCAATCCCTTCAGCCTCGTCATGTAACTTCATATTGGTTTCAACCAATTCATGCCACAATTTGTCATCGCTGATTTCTATCCATCTTCCGCTGAGGCTTGTCAGGTCGCAACGCGGGCATCGCGACCAATTGACATTGGTTGGTATTTCAGCCAAGATATTGCGCTTGCGAAAGCAATTTTCACACATCCTTTCGCCAAATAATGGGGGTGGCGAGCCACAGACAATGCAAAACGCTTCCCCTAAGTCCATGACTTCCCCTAGTCGATGGCAGGTGCTATTCTTCTTCAATCTGCGCGTTGAA
>CAUYXQ010000192.1:0-3195 GCA_963577015.1 Candidatus Thalassarchaeaceae archaeon | reverse complement strand
CTTTCGGAAAAGGATGCATCTTGAGGAAGGTACATGGCCACCCGTGGATTATCACTTGCCATAATGAATGCATCACGATATTCGCCAAGCAATAAGATTGTGAGTGTTAATACCGGCAACCAAGGTAATAATCGAATATGCATTGCTCGTTTCTCAAACATTGGCCAAATAATCATCAACAGAGCAGCGAGGAAGGTTAACTCCAGCATACTTGCCGACATGGTCGAGGCTATGCGCGCAAGGCTGATGAAGGCGACGGCCAAGCGTAAGTGCCAAGAGTGGAAACACTTCGTGCGTGAATGAGACCATGTCCCGCCGCTTCGATGAAGACACATTATCCGAGATTCGGCAAAAGCCTTTACTCGGTCTAATTCGTAGTATAGGTAATGATGTCGACAAGTGGTTTTCCTTTGCTTCTGCGCCTCTTCCTGAAACCCTTAGACTAACAATCGATCAAGCAAATGCGGATTGGACCCGCTCTCGACTGCAAAGAATGGGAGGTAGTCGAATCACTTGGATTAGCGGGTTTGAAGCGTGGCAGATGCCTTGGTCGCGCGGGGATGCTCCCGATGATGAATGCAAAAAAATGATGCAGTTATTACATGATTGTGGATTGATTACCCGTCAAGAGGCGGTCAGTATGTTACCACCTATTCTATTGGCGCCAAAGGAAGGTGAGTTGGTTATCGATACCTGTGCGGCTCCCGGGTCAAAGGCAACCCAATTGGCTGAATGTTCACCAGATAGCCTGATAATCGCCAATGAACCAAATTCGGGTAGGTCGAATATGTTAGTCACCAACCGAGCCCGAATTGGTCTTTCCAACATGATCATCACACAGCACGATGGTCGTCATCTAGCAAGAATACCTGCACCTGGATTCGATGCAATCCTTTGCGATGTACCGTGTACTGGTTCGGCAACCACACGAAAAAATCGACCGGTGTGGTGGAATTGGTCACCCAAACAAGGACGTAGTATGTTTTCTTTACAGGTTGAAATCACTCGCCGTGCAGCACAATTACTTATCCCGGGCGGACGGATGGTTTACTCAACTTGTTCACTTGACCCAATTGAAAATGAAGCGGTGCTCGTCGAATTGATTCAACAATGCCCATGGATGGAATTGATACAGATTGATGGGGGCAAGATTTTCCCGGGACTGGTTTCTAGGCCCGGCCTAAATTCGTGGCAAATATTGGATGAGCTTGGCAATGCGGTTGAGATTCAAGATGAATTGCCCAAATTACCGGGCTTGAACAATAGTCATCTCGACCCCGAAGGCCGTCGCCGATATGGTGATGAAATCAATGAAATAGACCTCGGTATGGCATTACGGGTAATGCCAGAAGACAATGATACAGGCGGTTTTTTTGTGGCACATCTTCGGCATCGAAGTGATGCCACCCCTGAAGGAGTCGCTAAGTCACTAATCCCTCGTGACCATAGAAAGGCAGATGAAATCCGCAGCACACCTCCTCCTGATGTTCATACTGCCGTGCCTGCTGATGATGAGATGATTGAGAAAATTTGCCAGACCTGGGGGTTAGATGCCGATAAATGGACATGGTGGAGTAGAGGAAAACGCTGTTCCATCGTCAGCCGAATGGCGAAAACCAAACTTTACCAACCGATGAGTCCGCGCTCCAATGGCGGTAATTGGCAGGGTGATTCGTGGCATCCTTTACGGGTGACGCAAGTGGGAATGCCATGTTTTGTCGAGAGCAAAGGTGTATGGAGAATTCGTCAAGAAGGCATGGTCGCCGTGCGCGAAAACATTACCTCTTCACTTGCCGAAATATCTCTCGATGTTCTCAAGGAATTATTACTTGGAAGTGCTGATACCGATGCTGCGATTAAAATAGGGGTTGAATGGGGCCCCCTAGTGGTTCGCTATGGTGAAATAATGCTACCGGCGTGGGTCGATAGTCGCCTGACCCTCATGGTCAACAAGAATATTATCGAATTGACGCGTTTGATGGTAGAGGATTTGAAATGAGATTTATCGCTGCGCTTTTTGCCCTCTTGATTATCCTGCCTTTGGCAACGGCAGAAGTCGTACAGATTCACGCTAGTAAAAGCCATCATAGCGCAACAACTTCTGCACCTCTAGTCGAGTGGTTCCACGGCCCTGACGACAATGATATCGTCGATGAATTAGAAGAGATGGATATGGCTGGTGAAATCAACTTGGTTCATTGGCGCACTGGCGCTGGCCTTGAGGGAGGTGGCTGGCCTGGTGATGAAGCAAATACCAGAGTCATTGGATATGGCATCGAAAACGGTACAGGCATCGCCATTAATGGCGTGTATATCGATACCGAATATCCGCTGGCAGCAATTGCTAATGCAACATGGTCGCTACAAAAAATCGAGATGGAAATCGATATTGAAATCAGAGGTGATTTTCAACCTGAATCTATCGTCATCAGCAGTGATTTCTCCTCGAATTATAATTTGAGTACCCATACACAAATCCATGTATTCATTCTTGAAAGCAACGCCAGAGATGATTACGGGAGATCTGCGCACAACATCTTACGCGATTGGGCGCCAAATTCTGAATTCAGTGGCGATATTGGCGTGAAAAATAATTGGTCAATAGAATTGACTGCAGAGCACTTAGAAGGGGCTGGTATCGATTTAGAAGATACTGCATTTACCAATCGTTATGAGATAATGGTCGTGATGACCGGCGATGTTGATGGCGATGAAAACACTACAATCCTCTCCTTTACCAGAACTTCATTGCCGACTCATTGGCAAAGCGCACCGATTACTTCCCTGTTAGCACCTGTGATAATTTCAACCGTGATAATTACTGGAATCGTCTTTGTAATCCTTAGTGAAAGGGAACGGGAGAAGGGTTTGCCTACCCTAGAAGGACGATGGGCAGTAAAGGGTGAGAAGATAGAATATACGCTGACTGCAGGAAATGTCGAAGTGGAAATCGGTGATGTGAAATTTACTGGTGGTTGGAAATCCAGTGGAAAAATCAGAGAGAATAAACTGATGGCAAATAGTACCGTAAATGGGATGTTGAAGGTCCATGGCAGTGGTGAATTTAACCTACATCTACCAATTTCAACCGAATACCTCGGTGAGTGGATGCTTGATTTGAGATTACCTGACCCCGCTCCGATGGATTGAAGCGGGAGCAACACTTGCTCTGAGTATGGCTCTGGATAATGTCGA
>CAUYXQ010000191.1:0-3226 GCA_963577015.1 Candidatus Thalassarchaeaceae archaeon | reverse complement strand
GGGTCGAGCATCGCTGAAATAAATAATAATGTCAGTGCGAATCCAGAGATTAATCTCAATCTCATCACATGTGCTGCTTCGCTTTCTTTTTCGAAAGGACGTGCATAAAAAAACATCAAAATCCCAAGCAACCCCGCCCACAACAAAACCGGTCCTTCACGTGCTGACCACGTTGCAGCAAATCGATACCGTAGCGGTAAATTCTCGCCACCATTAGCAGCAACGTGAAGGATATTTGTATCATTGATGAGAAAGGCCGTGGCCAAGCCGATGAATGGTAATGTCAGCAATAATGACAAGCGCCTAGACCATTCTGGCCGTAATATCAATAACATTGCAATCGCGATTGCTATGAAAAGTAGCAAGGCGTACATCTGTTCACCAACCAAAGTGTTTGGCGCGACTATAGCCAAAGGAAAGAAGGACACTGATCACACCTTTGAGATAAAGCAAAGGATGCCTAAATAGGATCTTAAAACCGATGACTACCTTATCCAGGGCTGACATCGATGCCAATTCCTTAGGGAGACAATGTGCCATATTGGAGAGCTGTTTGTCGGTTAATCGATAAAGTGCGGTTTTACCTTTGAGGATTTTTGCATAGGGCGGAAAACGCTTCTTCCATGCTATTGGGTAAGCCTGTAGTCGCTTATCACTCAAATCATTTTCAGCGATTGCTTTTGCAATCGTAATTGCTGCTTCCCTACCTGACCAGAGAGCGAGGTGAGATCCACCCTCAAAAAGAGGAGAGGTGAATCCAGCTGCATCTCCAACTAGAATCAAGCCGTCGCCAGTAGTTATCTCCCTCGGGCCCGAAATGGGAATTGTGCCCCCAAATGGACGGACCTTAATTCCCTCCTTGCGCCAAGGTGGGTTTTCGGTTGGTTTATCCTTGAGATATGTGTCTTCAATAAATTTATTGAGATAACGAATCGCACCTTTTTTCTCGGTTGTAACCAAGCCGACATTTGCTCTTCCTTCATCTTTGGGAATCATCCACACATAGCCATGAGGTGAATACTCTGGCCACAGATAGAAATCTAAATATCCATCATTATCCACATCGTGCATTTCGTATTGAAAACCAGCAATCACTTCAACTTCGGTTCCCATATCGAGGATTTTAGCAGCCGCACCACTCACTCCACTCGCATCAATTATGGCTTTGCATTCAATTGGAAAAGCATTTCCAACACCATCGATTGTCCAATTGGAAAAAGCATTATCGCTATTGTAATTTCTAGTCATCTCTTTCACTCGATGATTAAGAAATAATTCCGCACCTGCTTTTGTAGCTTCCTCGGCGAGCCAATTCTCAAAAAGATGCTTCTCAAGTACATACCCGGGTTCAGTTAGCAGTTTATCGGTGCCATCAGGGAAGATTATCCTAATCCCTTTGCAATCAAGCGCAATTACCTCTTCTGGAATTTCTAGATCAAGATTTTCAACCGCCAAATGGGAAAGACACTCGCCACAATGAACCGGCACTCCGACCACTGGATCGGCTTCGACAATCATCACCGATAACCCCGCTCTAGCAGCATGCAGAGCGGCAGAACCCCCTCCTGGCCCAGCTCCAATGACTAGAACGTCACAGGTCGTCATGATACAACGCACGGGCAGGCGGGCCTTGAAGAACGCGTAAACACGGGTAGGGTTGATGAATCATGCCCCATAGGGGCATCGTGGCCTGGCGTACTCTCTCCCGTTGGATAGATGACCTTGAGAGCAGGAACGAGTTACTACGTATTTCCGAGGCGGTAGATGTTGAATTAGAAGCAGGAGCTATTGCTGATAAATTAGTCAAAGGCAATGGAAAGGCGGTTCTCTTTGAAAAACCAAGATTACCCAATGGAGAGATTAGCCCTATCCCACTTGCAATGAACCTTTTCGGTAGCCATTCGAGAACCCAAAGGGCATTACAGGCAAAACACAGCACTGAAATTGGCGACAGATTGGTCCGACTGATGAAACCGGATATCGGAGCGATTCTCAAAAGACCATGGAAGGGCTTATCTTTACTAAAAGATGCTTTGAGCCTTGCTCCAAAAAAGCGTAGACGTGGTGCTTGCCAGCGCATTCGCTTGGAAAATGATGTCACAAAACTTCCAATTCCAAAGACCTGGCCATTAGACGGGGGTCGCTTCATCACCTTACCTCTGGTCGTAACCAAAGATGCTACTACTGGAGAACACAACCTCGGAATGTACAGAGCTCAAATACACAGTCCTACAGAAGTGGGGTTGCATTGGCAAATACACAAGCATGGCGCCGATCATGCCGCACTTTGGCCCGATGGAAAAATGCCTGTTGCAATTTGTATTGGCGGCCCACCAGAATTGATGTTTTCAGCAATAGCCCCTCTCCCTGACAATTTAGAGGAATACATGTTTGCAGGGTTCTTAGGGCGGAAAAGATTGGAAATAACCAAAGCATTGACACAAGATTTGATGATTCCTGCACAAGCCGATATCGTCATCGAAGGATGGTGTGATGTCACCCAAACCAGAAGCGAGGGGCCCTTCGGAGACCATTTTGGATTTTATTCGCTAACCGGACAATATCCGGTACTCAATATCACCGCAATAACCACACGCAAGAATGCGGTTTTTCCCGCAACCATTGTCGGTCAGCCACCGATGGAAGACGGGTACTTGGGTGAAGCCATCGGCAAGCAATTCTCTCCAATCTTGAAATTTCAGCACCGTGATGTGCTCGGTCTCCATCTTCCACTTGAAACCGGGTTTCACAACTTAGCAATCATTCGCTCTAAGCAACGTTATCCGCGTCAAGCAAGGAAAACCTGCCTCGGTTTGCTCGGTGCGGGACAATTGATGTTCCTCAAAATTGTCGTCGCTACCGACGAAGACCCTGAAGATCTCGAGGCTTTGCTAGATGTTTTGAACGATAGAGTGGACCCGTCAACGGATATTGTCATCTTACCAGGCATGGTCGCTGACGCTTTAGAACCCGCTAGCACCTATGAAAACGTGCATTCGAAACTAATTATCGATGCTACGATTATCCCCGAGGCCGATCCCAGATCTGATTCACTACCACCCGAAGGGTCATTCCAACAGGAATCTCCTGATTGGAGAAGAGGAGTCGGGAATTCAGGTGAAATCTCAGAGCAATTAGAAAAACATATTTCCCAATTAGAAAATGTCTCCCAAATTAGAGTTATCAGAAAGAATATGCTAGTAATTACAACAAATATTGAGGCGAG
>CAUYXQ010000190.1:0-3226 GCA_963577015.1 Candidatus Thalassarchaeaceae archaeon | reverse complement strand
CACTACATATATGGCAGGATCTTTGCACTTTAAAATCGCCATCTTCGCGCAGACCGGCTTCGAAATCGCATTCAAAGGCTGCAAGACCCATCTCCCCCCATAGTTCACCGACCGTAGTGAATTTGTCCATGGCTTTGGACTTCTTATCCATGCCTTTTAGTGAACCGCCACTGGAATATGCACGGTCCATCTCGACGCGTTCTTTCTCAAAACGCATCGCTTCATCGACCTTTTTCTTGTCGCCACCATCGTCCCCATCAACGAATTTCCGACCTCTAATAAGGTAAATACCGAGGACAAGTGCACCTAATTGAATCAGAACTGGTTCGAGATGGAATGGCAATAACACCGCTATTTGCTCGGTATCGACATGAGGGCTGAGTTCAAAGGCGTCGATGATAGCAAAAGCGATGAATAACGGGCCAAACATCAGGGATACACGCCTGATTCTGGTTGCCCATTTGCCTTTTCGTGGCAGTTTGATAAATCCTGCACCGAACAAGACTATACCTTCGAGCAACATCATGATGTCAGGGCCACCAAAAGTACCTAAGTAGTCAAAACATTCACTAGTCATCCCCATATCTACGCTGGCTTGAATCGATTCATCAGAACAAGAAACAGAGCCTAATTTTGATAGATTCATCTTAACAGGAGGGTCTACCGGTGAAAATGCACCGAGGTATACGTTGGCAATAACTACACCAATCAGCACCAAGCCGATGAGGCTGGCGAGTTTACCCTTGCGCGCCATCATTGTCTGGGGGGTGATTAAGAGTCATAGTGATGTCGGCTGATAAGGCAAGTCGTTTTCAATAATAGACCTCTGGATAGGTTGTTGCAGATGCCGCGAGTAATTATTATTGGAAGCGGTATCGCCGGTCTTTTTGCCGCATTAGAACTCAGTGATGCAGGCTATGATGTGCTCGTCGTCACCAAACAACGCCCAGAGGATTCATCGACAAATTGGGCTCAAGGGGGAATCGCGGCCATTCTCGACCAAACCGATAGCTCTGGTATCGAGTCCCACGTCGCTGACACACTAGCATGTGGTGATGGCCAATGTGATGAGGAAGTAGTCAGGGTAGTTGTCTCTGAAGCTGGAGACCGCATCAAGGATTTACTCTCGATAGGGGTTTCCTTTGAAAGAACCAAAGAAGGTTTTCATTTTGCTAAAGAAGGTGGACACAGCACTGCAAGAATCCTTCACGCTAAGGATGCGACCGGCAAGGAGATCGAATCGGCACTGAATAATGAGGTAGCACGACGAGATAATATCGAATTGCGACCGATGACTCTTGCGGTCGATTTGATTCAAAGAAAGCACGGCTCGATAGAGGAGGGTATCTGTGGAATATGGTGTTTGGACCTCGATGAAGATATCATGACCACCGAACTTGCAGATGCAATAATGATTGCAACCGGGGGCGCTGGCAAGTTGTGGGCAAAGACCACCAACCCACCTGTGGCTACTGGCGATGGTTTGGCAATGGCCTATAGAGCAGGTGCTAATGTGAAAGATATGGCCTTTGTTCAATTTCATCCAACCGCACTGATGATTACTGATGAGCGCCCATTTCTCGTGACTGAAGCCTTGCGCGGAGCAGGTGGAATCTTGCTCGATGATGAGGGATTAGCAATCCATCTCAAGGAAAAGGGTGATCCCGCTCCTCTCTCATTTACCCTTGGTCATTCAGCAAAGGGATCTTTGGCCACTCGAGACATAGTGGCGAGAGCATGTGATAATGTCATCAAACGGACCGGTGCAGACCACGTGTGGCTGGTTTGTGACCATCTCGACACAGAGGAATTACAATCTTCATTTCCAACGATCACCGAAAGATTGCAGCGCCACGGCCTCATACTTGGCAAGGATCCGTTACCGGTTGCTCCCGCTGCTCATTATATGGTCGGCGGTCTTGACGTCGATTTACAGGGAAGGGTCCAAACTGCAGATGGCACAGCGATTCCCGGGCTCTATGGTATTGGTGAAGTAGCTTGCACCGGTATGCACGGCGCCAATCGTTTAGCCTCGAACAGCCTTCTAGAAGGAGTCGTCTTTGCCCAGCGGGCTGCTCGACATATCATCGCTGAATTACCCTCTTCCCTCTCACAATCACCTGATTGGTTAGCAGATGGTTTGCGAGAATTGCTAGAACACGCACCATTGCGCCATGACCTAGAGTCATTACAGGCAACGATGACTGACGACGTCGGTCTTGTGCGCCGGTTTTCCCGTCTGAAAAGAGCCCTGAGGAGATTGAATCTTCTCAGCGATGAAGTTGATTTGGTTTGGAACTCGTGTCGGCCAAGCCGTGATCTAATAGAATTGAGAAATCTGATTTTAGTCGCTACACTAATCACCAAAGATGCTCTGCACCGCACACAAAATCATGGTTTACACTTCAATGCCGACTTAGTTGAGTGAACCTATCTGTGCGAGTAATAAGGCGTTTCGAGGGCAAGGGTATCCCGCTCTTTCACCGCGCTTGACGACCTCACCACAGATCATCTCAATCTCGGTCTTTCGACCATTGCGTACATCTTGTAACATGCTGCACTCGTTTTCAGAAGTACGAATAATCACTTGGCGTAAAGTCTCTACTAAATCCTCATCCGCCTCAAGACAAACCCCCTCAATTCTAGCGACTCTAGCCGCTTCTAGCATTACTGCACAGGCTTCTTCGAAGAGGTTGTCTCTTAGCAATTCGCCATTCTTAATGCCGCATAGTGCCGCAAGTGGGTTGATGCCGACATTAATCAATAACTTATTCCATAACAATAGAGATACATCATCACAAACGCTAGGATTCAGGCCTGCTTTTTCGAAGACTGTAACGAATGGCGATGTTGATTCGATCTCGATTTGACCGCGCCCCGCCCAATTCAATTGTCCGGGAGCGACTTTTGTCACACCATGGGTAGTCGTGGCTGCAAATGCTCGCTGTGGCCCGAGTGTTTCACTGATAATCTCCAGATTGCCGAGGCCATTTTGCAGTGAAAGAACTGGCCCGTGGCAAAGCGAGTCCGCAATTATTGCCAGATTTTGAGTATCCATGGCCTTACAGGTTATTATTGCCATCTCACAGGAGTTTTCCAATTCGGGAGAAATTCCGACTTCGTCGAGTGTGACCAACCAATCCTGTGCTGCGATTGAAAAACTCATTTCACCACTGACGTTCAAACCTTCTACCGCCATACGGGCGCCATGCTCGCCGCGTGCGTG
>CAUYXQ010000189.1:0-3252 GCA_963577015.1 Candidatus Thalassarchaeaceae archaeon | reverse complement strand
GTGGCCATTCCGATTTTGAGAGTAATGATTGGGCGGCAGCAACGTGTTCGGTATCACCATTGTGGCTGGCGACGGCGATGGCTTTTTGCTCCCAGGATAAATCATCGAGTTCCTTAGTGAAGGCTTTGAGCATGAAGGGCTTCATCATCGAGCGGCCATAACACAGCACATTACCACCAAAGGAGTGAATCACCTCATCACCGTGACACCAGGCTATCGCTCCGTGAATCGTGGTTTCGCTGACCCCATTTCTGCGATAATCTACCAGCGGTTCCCATTCGACATCCCTTCCAGTGGGTATTCCATCCACATCCACGCCCAAAGGCGAGTCAGGGTAAACCTCTGAACCGGGCTGTCCGGGGGCGACAGCCGAATTGGAATCGTGTATTATGCTCATTTGAGTCCCCTCTCAATCAATGGCACAACCTGTTCCATCCATGCTTCCATATTGCGGATTACCCGCGCTGAGTTGTGATTGAAGAAATCGAACCAAGTCATAAGGCGTTCATCGGGGTGGTATCTGGATAAAGCCTGTGCTGCTACCTCCTCAGGGTTGCCTATCAATGCATTATCAACCGCTTTTTCGACCTTTGCTGGGTCGAGAGTACCCTCCAGAGCCTTCCAATATTCCCCTAAGGCTAATCTTGCCTCTTCGTGGGCAGCCAAACTTTGTTGTTCAGCAGAGAGACCTTGTTCGGCATTGAGGAAGACGAAAGTGGTACGCGGCATATCCCGGCGTTGCCATTCCCCTCCTTCAGGGTGGTAATATTCACGCATTCTATCATGGGTGGACTCGATTATCTCAGGGGAGGTAATCGAGAGATTGAATACCTTGACCGGTAGAATGCTGTTGACGAATTCTTGAGCCCGCGGGTCGTGGGTGCCCGCAACCAATTCCAATTGGCTACGAGGCCATTCCTTTGGCACGATCGAAATCTCTTCAAAGTTATATCTTCTATCGATTTCAATGGCCTCGGTCTTGGCGCCAGCCGCATCTTGCACTGCTTGCCAATCCTCATCAGAGCGGAAGTTTGCCCTGGTTAGGACTGTGGAGCGGATATCATCGCTAGCAAAGGTATCACCACGTAATAAGCGCAGAAATATCTCAGCGGCTTCGATGAATATTTGCCCGCGCAATGCCGGCCAAGCCGCCTCTTCAACAGCATTACGCGGTATAATGCCATAGGGCCTAGCCATGAATTCAAACCGTCCGGCACTAAAACCAACGTGTAATTTCCGTTCTGGACTTTGTAATGAGAGAAATTGCACGGTATTAGCGATACGTTCGGCTTGGGCTATCGGCCCGCCGCTGGCGACGATTGCCACCACTGCTGAACCGACATCGATACGCTTGGTGCGTCTAAAGGTTTCAAGCGCGAGTTGAGGAAAGTCGGTGCACAGTCCAACCTCGCCTTGCCAATGAGGGACCACTGGTTTTGAATTTAGTTTTTGAGTGATGGTTGAGAGGTGAGCTTGGGCGAGCCAAGCGATCCCGAAACCGAGTCTATCTGCTACGGCGACCTGCTCGAAGTAATTGCTGAACATCACTGCTTCAGAGGGGGTGAAATCATTGTGATCTGGGGTTTGGCTAATTGAGAAGAAAATGTCGTATTCCATAGTCACATCCTTCCTTAATCGGTCAATTTTTCTATTCGTTGCTTGAGAAAATCAGGTGCAGGAATCCCCGCTTCCATCAGTGAAGTCATCGCTCCGGATAGTTGAACCATTGCTTCGTCGGGTTGATTGCTTATCTCAGCAAGGTCAGCCAGTCCCCAACGTGCGACAAGAATGCCATCGAGGTCACCTATCTCTTCGGCGAGGACCTGACTTTCTTGCATCATGGCCAAGGCTTGTTCCAATTCACCAATAGTCGCTTTGATGTGAGCGATATCCTGCATGGTTTCCAAGCGTGCTTGGTCGTCATCCCCTACCAATTCCATGCGTTTATGACAGTGCATTTCCGCAGCATCCCAATCCTCTTTGGCTTTGGCGACATGTGATAGTAAAGCATGACCGTAAGCCATGCCCTTGCTATCGCTAATCGATTCTCGCAAGCGCATCGAGCGTTCGGCGAAGGAACCAGCTTCTTCGATATTAGATGCCGCTAGTGCCATCAATCCAACATGGTGCATTATCGCCGCTGCTAATTTATTGTGCTCGGCTTTTTCGGCTGCTAATGCCAAACCGATAAGTGATTCTTTGTCGGCACTACCTTGGCGGTGCATCTCGAATTCAACCCACCCTCTCTCCTCGTCGTCTTGAGCAACCTCTTGGGCGTGTTTCATCAACCTCTCTTGTAATTCATGGCGCCCTAATTGGCCGGCCAATTCGTACAACTGGAGGGTCAGCAAGGTATTAATCGCCCCGATATCTCCGCCTTTGGCGAAGAGATCCAAAACCTCACTCGCTGCATGTTCAGACATTTCGGTCATGCTATCACCTCAAATCGAGCGTAGACGTCCACCGTCTACCGCAAGACTCACACCGCGTATTCCGCCGCTACTCGGCAAACATAGGAAAAGAATAGCGTCGGCGGTTTCCTCAGGTTGAATCAAGCGTTCAATCGGCACTTGGCTAATCCACCCTTCATGGATGTCAGAGATAGAACTCCCCGTCTTCTTATGGATCGAATCGGCGAGCGATTCGAGTCGATCGGTATTGGTGAATCCCGGTAGGATATTGTTGATGGTAATACAGGGTGGCAATTCACGAGAGAGGGTCTTCGACCATGCGGCCATCGCTCCTCTCAGGGTATTGGATAAGCCGATATTTGGAATCGGTTCTTTGACTGATGTTGAAATTACATTGACGATTCGTCCCATTCCTGCCTGCTCCATTTCCGGTGCTAGTAGACGGGTAATCGTGTGGGCTGCGTGGAGATGGCGCTTGAAAGGAGCTTCAAAATCGCCGATTTCATTATCGAGTAGAGGGCCGCCCGGAGGTCCTGCTGCATTATTGACCAAGATGTGAATAGGGCCGTCTTCGAGAATCTTGGTGATCAACATCTCGACAACTTCCAACTTTTCGAGGTCCATCGCCACCGCTTGATGACCTGTGCCAGGAAGTGCGTCTACCAACTGGTTTAGGGCATCTTCATCTCGGCTACAGGCTATTACGTTCGCTCCAGCATCGGCGAAGGCTTTGACCGCGGCTCTACCGATGCCGCGGCTGGCGCCACAGATCAATGCTCTCATATCTTTAAAGGCGGTCTTTTTGAATGGTGATTCCTGGTTTGTCATATCTATTTCTCCA
>CAUYXQ010000188.1:0-3305 GCA_963577015.1 Candidatus Thalassarchaeaceae archaeon | reverse complement strand
ATAATGACATAATGCTCTAGCGATATGGCCATGAGTCCAGCGTTCAATCCCTGATGTATTCATCCACGCCATCAATTTGTACAAGGCTTTTTCACTATCACCGTAAATCCTCATACGGGCAATGTCACCAAGAATTATCAATCGACCCGGCCCATCATTGCGCCAAGGGTATTTACCGATGGCTTCCCCACTCTCCCACCTTTCTATCAATTCGATATTTCTCCTGGTCAAGGGATCTACCTTTAGCATTCCCAAAACCTCGACAGGCAATTTTTTCTTCGGACTGATTACTGAGGCCATCCATTGAAGTCTTGCCTCTTCAACCCCTTCTCCTTTGAGGAGATTGATTCGCGGCGCTGCTTCTTTTGAGTCGCGTTGTGAAAGGGAGGCGGCGAGGAGGATTTTTCTTGCAATTTGCTCTTTTTTACCAGAACGAAGTGCTAAAACTGAGATGGCTACCTGTTCTGCTTCATCCCATCGCCCTAATCCTGCAAAGAGATCCATGCTGGCCTCGGCTCGACGAGAAAGGGTCAAGCCCTCGACGCTCGCTTCACCGGGATCTTCGTAAAGCGCTTGCAATTTGATTAGAGCACGGTGCCATGAGTCACGAGCGACCATCTTGGAGAAAGGCTCTTGTTTGCGAAAAATCGCTTTTTCATAAGCAGCCATTTTTGCGCGCTCTTCACCTACTTTAGCGTCGATTTGTATATTGTCGAGCGATTGGTTGAATTTACGAGAACGAGCCCAGATGTAAAGGAATGCGATTTGTCCACCTGATGCTAACATCCAGGTCAATTCTTCGAGAGCATCTTTTTGCATTATGGCACAAACACTATTTTCCCATGAACCACAAGCGCTACCTTTTGGTAGAAAGGTAGAGTCCCAGAATGTGAGCATTGCCAATGCTAACAAGAGCATGGAAAGGCCGGCGAAACCGGTGAAACAAAAGTTGAGAACCTTTGCTTGTTGACTTTTCTCAGAACGAATTAATCGTGAATCTGCTAATTTGATATTACCATAGCCCGATACGTCCGAAATATTGAGGAAGAGGATACGGGCGACTTCGTATACGAAAAGGAATCCGACGATAGCGACGTTGAATAAGAGGAAAAGAAGTACTCCGGTTACCAATGGCACTCGGATTCCAGCTTCACCGATGAAAGAAAATAATTCGATAGCATAGAAGCCAATGATGCCCCCTTCTTCCATTATCGTTGCTTGTGGACGGTACTCAGGTAGATCTATAACCTGTTGAGAGTGGACGAAAAGAGAAGAATCAAACAAGATTAGAATCAATGAAATCAGAGTATTAATTGCGACATATGGCATTACTGCTGCGTTATAATAAACCAATTGAGCGACAATTTGTTCCCGTGCATTTGGTTTATCTGGGTGAAATGGACTCGGCTCTCCATTACCCAACATCTTACTGCTAGACCTTAGAGTTCCCCAATTAGAACCGAGGATACGGCCATATGCAATCACACTCGGCAAGAAGGCAACAAAAGCGATAATCGCAAGTCGATGTGTGAGTGAGACACCAAAAATTCCAAGCAAATAAGCGACCACTCCTGTCAATACAAACCAGACGATGGTCAAGGCGATTCCCATGGCGATTCTTCCGCTAGAAGAATCTTGTAAAGTCGCTTTAATTTGGCCTTGAGGGCGAATTATTTGAGCGGTGAGAGAGGTGGCAGTACTGATGATAGCAGGCAAGGAGATCAATGCTAAGCCAATCAGTAAGGAAATCGAATCATATGCGGAAATAATTCTTAATTGTAGTAATACGAATTCGATTACGATGATAATCGCCCCAGTTAGAGCCATTGTATAGGCTATTACTCCGAATCTCATACTCGGTGAACGAAGCAATTCCTTGGCCTCATTTTTGTCTTTGGTGATGGTGTGAACTTCGTAACGCATTGGACCGGTAGGAAAAGCAACTTGTAATCCCGCTAGTGATCTTGGAACAAAAAAGCGGAAGAATCCATAGGCGAAGCCAATCGATATAATCAGGGGAATAAATGACCACAAGGTGATATCATGAGTGATAAGTGGTGGTGCATACCTCATATCTTCACACTCATCAGCAGTTTTCTTCTGGCACTAACGAAGGTACTGAGACCTTCTTGTCGATTTCGTCACAGATGTCACTGATGAAAGAATCAAGCGTTATATCTGCACTCTGATTGCCATTTCGTGCTCTAATCGAAACGGTTCCATTTTCCATTTCCCCGTCTCCAACTATGATCATATAAGCGGGATGCATCTTACGATGATTGCGAATTTTCTTACCGATAGTAGCGTCGGAATCATCTACTTCAACACGAATACCCGCCTCTCGCATTTTAGCGGCGATTTCATTTGCATAGTTAGCATGCTTTTCTGAAATAGTAATAATATGGACTTGGGTCGGTGATAGCCAAGTCGGGAATTTACCAGCAAAATGCTCGATTAAGACGCCACAGAATCGCTCCATCGAGCCGAAAGGTGCTCGATGAATCATCACCGGGCGATGTAATTCCCCATCTGAACCTTTGTAATTCAATTCAAATCTTTCCGGGAGGTTATAGTCTACTTGAACCGTGCCTAATTGCCATTCTCTACCGATTACATCCTTGACGATAAAATCGATTTTTGGTCCATAAAAAGCAGCCTCTCCAGGCTCTTCAGACCAGTTGACACCAAGGCTATCGGCCGCCTTACGGCAGGCATCTTCTGCCTTGTCCCAACCTTGAGATTCACCGACGTATTTGCTAGAATCCGGGTCTCTCAAACCGACACGCACTCGATAATCAGACATCCCTAATGCAGCAAAGATAATCTGAACCAATTCAATGCACCCAAGAACCTCAGCGGCGATTTGGTCTTCGGTAACAAAAAGATGGGCATCGTCTTGTGTGAAACCACGAACTCTCGTCATACCTGAAATCTCACCGGTCTGCTCCCAGCGATAGACGGTACCAAATTCAGCAAAACGTAATGGTAAGTCGCGATATGAGCGCGGTTGACTTGAGTAAATTTTGATATGATGCGGGCAATTCATCGGTTTGAGCATATAGCCGTCAATATCACCACTCGCCATCAAATTGGAGAGGTCACTGCACGAACAACCATCATCTGACAATTTTTTCATTAAATCCTTCTCGACCAATGGTGGATATTGACTCTCTTGATAATAGGGGAAATGACCACTGGTGCGATAGAGGTCCAATTTGCCAATATGAGGTGTGTAAACCTGATGATAACCTTGGCGCGTTAGATGTTCTGAGATGAAATTTTGCAAAACAGTACGGATAACCGCT
>CAUYXQ010000187.1:0-3308 GCA_963577015.1 Candidatus Thalassarchaeaceae archaeon | reverse complement strand
GTTGGCGGTATTGGGAGCGGGGCACTTACAGGGTGTTGCGAAAATACTGCGAACTGACAAAATCGTCGACCGGCGTCAAGAACTTGACACTCTAGTCAAGAAAGGGCCACTAGCCAAATCCATTCCATGGCTACTTCCGATTGCGGTCTTTAGCCTGATGGCTTGGCTGCTATACCAAGGCGAGCGTGAAGCTTTATTCACAGCAGGAGCGATCTGGTTAGCGTCTAATGCAATCGCTGCAGCCTTGTGTTGTGCATTAGCCGGCGGTCATCCAATCGCAATCCTTGTCGCCGCACTAGCCAGCCCTATAACCTCGCTGAACCCGATGCTAGCCGCTGGTTGGTTCGCTGGTTATGCGCAGATGAAACTAAGGGAACCAACGGCAGAAGATCTGCAGGAATTTCTGAAATTGGATAGTTTGAAATTATTCTGGAGCAATAGAGCAGGCCGGGTATTATTGGTAACCTCTCTAACCAACCTCGGCTCGATGGTCGGTGCATGGATAGCAGCACCACTAATCGCAGCTGGGCTTTAATCCCGGTACGAGCACTCTTCTATAGATTACTTAGCCCTCTAACTCCCGAGACTGTTCAAGACTGAAATGAACCATATTGTAACTCCAACCGTAACAATGCCTCCGATTACTAATATCGTCATGGCACCCTTAGCCTTCGCTATATTTCCACTCCGTTTCCATTTAATCGCCAATGAGCCAGCAACAACAGGCAAGCTGAGAGCAATAATCACGACATTCCAAAATCCAAACGGATCGAGACTGACAGTAAAACCAATGGCCATTACCAGTAATCCTGAGAGAAATGCAAAACCTGAACCAAACAAGAAACTACCTCGAGAATCCTCTTGTGTCAGGTCACCCTCTTCATTAGTTACTGTTTCTTCCACGTTAATTCCAAGTTCTTGATTATATTATACTTGTTCCATTTTTCACTACTTTGCCGCATACCATGGTATTTGCAGATAGTATCAGAATTCTATCTTTGGTGCAGCACGAACTGTTTGGTCGACGACCTCGAATAGATCTCGGCGGTTTGCGCCCTTCATTCCGGCGACGACACTGGTTGGAATCATCTGGATTGCGGCATTCCAATTGGTTGAACTGGCGTTGTAGAATTCTCGGCGGTCCGATATCTGATTCTCAATCGAGACTAATTGCTTCTGAAGGCCGAGGAAATTAGCATCGGCTTTCAATTCCGGATATTGCTCAGCGACCATGTTGATGCGTGGCATCATGCCGGAGAGCATTCCTTCAGCCGCCCCGACGCCTTTGACGTCGCCACGGGAAAGTGCACCTGCTGCAGCCTGACGTGCCTGAGCAAATTGTTCAAAAATACTTTTTTCGTGCTCGGCATAACCTTTGACAATGCCAATCAAATTGGGGATCATGTCGTAGCGTTGATTGAGTAAGACATCGATATCAGCCCATGACTTATTGGCGTTCTCCTCCAACCTCACCAGACGGTTCCACGTGCTGATGAACCAAATTAAGATGATTACTGCTACTACTGAAGCAATTATTCCGACTATCATTCCCGTGCTCATATCACAGGGGAATGGATAGAAGCACATCAATGCTTCTCTGGTTTACAATCTTTACCTGATGTGATTAGAATAGAGTTTAAACTCGCCATCACAACATGACCAAACTATCGCCCCACCCCTCATGCTGAAACATTATGCTGTTTGTAGCCGATTGCTATTGTAACCCAAGAATCAATGTACTCCCTCCGCTTCGATTAACTAAGGTGTGAGTCGTATATGGTGAATTATGGCTTTGTCATCGATAATCGCACCTGCATAGGCTGCCACGCTTGTACCGTCGCTTGTAAGTCGGAACACGATGTGCCAATCGGAGTTAACCGAACTCACGTTAAGTATATCGAGACTGGAACCTATCCTGATTCCAATCGTGAATTCAGCGTCCACCGCTGTAATCACTGTGAGGATGCCCCATGCACAACAATTTGCCCTACCACCGCTCTTTTCACCCGTGAAGATGGCATTGTTGATTTCGATGACGCGCGTTGTATAGGCTGTAAGGCATGTATGCAAGCGTGTCCTTATGACGCCCTTTACATCAACCCAAATACCGGAACCGCTGCCAAGTGCAATTATTGCGCCCACCGTATCGAACACTCGTACGAGCCTGCATGTGTCATAGTCTGTCCGACTGAATCAATCATCAGCGGCGATCTTGACGACCCTGATTCCAAAATCAGCATGCGTATCAAGCAACATGAGGTAAAAGTGCGCAAACCTGAGGCGGGAACCAAACCCAATCTCTACTATGTCGAGGCCAGTGAGGAGATGCTCGACCCCAGTGCCACTGAGCGAGGCGCATATACATGGACTGAACAGGCGGCAGGAGTAGGTCACTTTGCCAAATATGCCGACAAGCGCCTTGAAGCCGCCGACACGCCTTCGATGATCGTGCAACTCGCTCTAGAAATGAAGGCAAAGGAGGCAAACCCTCGCGACCAGGCTATAATTCGCGACGTCGCGGCCCAACTTGCTAACCAATCACCGAAAGCAAAGCGCGCATATGACCAACCATCGAAGGGCATTCTCTGGGATGGCGAGGTCGCCGGCTATATCATCACCAAAGCCATGGCCGCTGGATTTTACATCCTCTGCATGCTCGACCTATTGTTAGGCAGTGAATTATTAGTGCATATTCCAATCACTTCGGTGATGATCTTTGTCATGGCGATGCTTGGTATAACCGGGATATTGCTGGTGATGGACCTCGACCGCCCTGGTAGATTCCTCTATGTGATACTAAGACCAAATTGGGATTCATGGTTGGTACGAGGAGCCTACGTCATCGCAGCATTCGGCGCTATATTGACCGCGCATATAGCGGTGTATTTCCTTTCACTTGACCCTGTTTTCCACAAGGGATTGGCGCTTCTAGGTATTCCTCTGGCTTGGATGACTGGAGCCTATACTGGCTGGCTTCTCAAACAGGCCAAGGGCCGAGTGGAATGGGCAAAGAAAAGTAATCTTTCAATCGCAGTTAGTGGAACTATAGAGATGTTTGTCTTTGGTGGCACCCTGCTTTTAATGGGTTATATCTTCACAATAATCCCGCTAAATTATTTCAGCGTAATCTCGATGCTGATTCTGACTGCAGTGCTCTACTGGTCGGGTTTCATTCATATTAGGACTGAATTGCGCAAAGCGCAGATGGAGTCTTTACTTTGATGTGATATCATGAGTCGTTCATTTGTCGAGACTATCGCCCAAAAATTACGCATCATCCCTAACTTGGATCGTGAAGATAGCCAACT
>CAUYXQ010000186.1:0-3310 GCA_963577015.1 Candidatus Thalassarchaeaceae archaeon | reverse complement strand
GAAGAATCTTTAGAAGAGGTTGCTGTCGTTGAGGAGGCTGCACCAGTAACGGCTGCATCGATATCTGTATCTGACGATGGTGTGCTAGCCGAACTCTTTGCTGGTGATCGCAATTTGATTATCCTATTCGGTTCACAAACAGGCAATGCCGAGGGACTGGCCACCAAGACCGCCAAATTGGCCAGTAATTATGGTTTGAATGCGACGGTTGCCGATATGGATGGATTCAACGTCGATTCCTTGAGTTCTCACAAGCGTTTACTGATAATCACCTCAACATGGGGTGAAGGCGATATGCCTGATAATGCCGAAGACATGTGGCAAGCGGCTCTAAAGTCGAATGCTGATTTATCCTCTACTCACTTTTCGGTATGCGCAATCGGTGATAGTTCGTATGATGAATTCTGCAAAGCAGGTACGGATTGGGATGAGAGAATCACGGCGATGGGAGGAATGCAAGTTCATGACATCGCGCTTTGTGATGTCGATTTCGACACGCCATGGGCGGCGTGGATAAGTGCGGCATTACCCCGAATCGCTTGTGTTGATGATGCTGGGGTTTTCCAATCTGAATTGGTAGAGGCAATGGCAGCATATGCGCAGGGTTCCGACGATGATAGCCAAGAATGGGGAGATTTCACCCCAGTAAAAATCGAGCAACCTGAGATATCTCTCACCTTGCGAATATTCCGCTACGATCCCTCAAGTTCCCAATATGGTTGGGATGAAGTAGCCACTACCCTCCCCGGACATGCGACCATCCAAGATGCTTTGATATCTATTCAGAGCAAGGTTGACGGCAGCCTTGCTTTTACTCGCTCCTCACTCAGTGGTAATAATCCACTTACCGGCTTGAAGGCCAACGGCCGTATCGTCCTTGCCGATTTGGCTCGAGTTTCGGATATGTGCCAAGACGGAGAAACACTCACCATCGAACCATTACCAGGTCATGAAGTCCTCAAGGATTTGATAGTGGCTACCGATAACTGGGATGCAGCTCGAATGGCAAGCAAACCATGGATGGTAAGCGATAACCGCACTGGTGAATATCTGGAAAACGGTTCGGCGATTGGAGTGATGGATTCAGCGGTCGCCGCTAAATTACACGCAATCGGCGATGTCTCAAGTCTACATTTGATTCAGGGAATGAGTGATTGCATGGGTATCGACGATTCCTATAATGGCCCAGGTCTAGCACTTCAGCGCTGGGTCCGCAGTTGTGATCCACGCAGCGGTGATGACCATCGTAGTGCGATGATGGATTCATTACAGAATAGGGGTGGTATTTGGCAAGAGGCAGATTTTGCGGCGATATCACGGCAAGGTGCGGATGGAGAGAAAGCTGTAGATTCATTACTAGATTGTCGGGCACGTCTATTGGCTGAATACAATTTCAGTGGCCGCTGCGGTCGTTTGGTGAAGAATTATGCCCGTTCGGTTAAGGCCAGTGGTAACGTCAACGAGACCACGCTTTACCGCACGGTCTTGGGTCCATTTGGCCTCGCCTCCAATATAATGAATGGTGTTTCTTTGCGCATGATGCTCGGATTTACCCGTACTGGAGGTCCGATGATGCGAGGGTTCCAAGGCATGCTGGTTCCGCCAGCGGGCATTGGCAAGATTCCTGATATGTTCAATGCGAGAATACATGACCATCATGAGGTCGTTGCGATTTTCAATGAATTGGACTCGAGGTTCTGAAGGGGGGTGATGAAGTGGTCAAATATTCCTATTATCCCGGCAATAGTGCGCGCCAGAGCAGTAGTGAGGTTGAGGATACAATCCAACCGATGGCGCGGAGTCTCGGTCTTGATTTAGTGGATATCACCGGTTGCAATAGCGACGGTGGTGAGGTCATATGTCAGACCAATAAAATGCTTCAGTTAACCCTTAACGCCAGAAATTTTGCTCTTGCAGAGGAAAACGGTCACGATATAGTAACCCCTTGTGCGACCAGTCAGGGCAATATGTTCGCCGCCCTCAAGACCTTACGCGCCGACCCTGTTCTTTGTGCTCAGGTAAATTCCGTGCTTGAGAAAACCTCGGGTCTCAATTTCAAAGGTGAGATAAAAACCAGTCACCTACTCCACGTATTGGTCGAAGAGATTGGCCTTGACAAGATCAAAGATTTGGTCGTAAACCCCCTGGGTATGAAAGTAGCAGCCTATTATGGTCCAAATATGCAGAGAGAAGGGGCTTGTGGTGAAGATGATGCTTTCAACCCGCAATATCTCGAGCGCTTGATCGAAACTCTCGGTGGAGAAGCAGTCGATTATGGTAGTAAAACCGCCAGTGTTGGCGCCCCTAGTTTGTTGACCCTAGATGTGTCGGTAATGCAAATGACCGCTCAAGTTCTAGCAGATGCCAAGGCTGCTGGAGCACAAATGATGGTCTCAGCCTGCACAATCTCGCATTCAAATCTCGATTCATATCAGTCTAAGGCAGCAAAGGTTGCTAGAAAGAACACCAATATGCCGGTGATTCATCTTTCCGAATTGGTTGCATTTGCGCTCGGCCATCACGTCGACCGTTTTGCTCAATTAAAGACTAGAGTATTGGTCATCGGCGGTTGAGAGTGCAAGGCGAGATAAATCGCTTTGGCTTGGGCTACACTCAAGTGTTCAATCGCATTCAATACCTCGAAATCGAGTGCGCATAATTTTGCTATAGTCATGCCCACTGCGGCTAACTTCATCGCGGTTTTCGGGCCGATGCTATCTATCGAAGTCAATATCTTCTCGGTTTGCCTAATTTCTGCGCGGCGCCATCTATCATTGAGATTCCCATGATGAATTTGCTTTGGTTTTTTCATTAAGGATTTTTCAGGAGAGAGATTTTTTTGTTGATTGCTTTCAATATTTTTGAGAAACTTCTCCTCCCTCTTCGCAGTCATCGAGATAAATAAGGCTGTTTCGAGAGCGCTTCTGGTCATCATTACCGATAGTCCGAGGTCGAGGGTAATCCATGAAAGGACTCCTTGTACAGCATTTGGATGGACTGCACGTGTATTGAATAGCTCGACACCCTCGATAATCAGCAAAGGTCTCGTGGCCGAGTAATACAATCGTCGACACTGGCTGAGAAGACGCCCGTCAACCAAAGAATCGAGCAGATCCCGGGTGGTTTTTCTTTCGATGATAATGCGATCGCCAATGATAATGTCACCAACCGGCAATCTCTCCAGCGTTAGGTTGTGGCCGAGTGAGCGCAGATGGGCGCAGAAACTTGAGTTGGCTTCGCGATAATCGATTACTAGTCCTGCGGCCTTTTTTTTTCGGGGTCGATAGCATCTATCTCGCTCATCGCAGCA
>CAUYXQ010000185.1:0-3328 GCA_963577015.1 Candidatus Thalassarchaeaceae archaeon | reverse complement strand
AGAGGTTTCACTGTCAGGATCCACGGTTGCAAAAACATCAACCTCCAAGGGAGAAGTTTGGTTTGCCAGAGTTATTCCTAGCGATGGAGTAGACTCAGGAGAATCAATCGAGTCAAATTCACTTACAATACTCAATGGTGCTCCTTCGATAGCCAGTGCCTCAATCACTCCAAATGAACCAACTGCGGAACAGGTTCTGTCATTATCTTATACCCCTGCCGATCCAGACACCGACCCGACAACAATAACCGGGGTACGTTGGTTTGTTGACGGTTCAAAGATCGACTCATTGGATGATGATAACGAGGTCCCAGTAATCGCTACCCGGGCAGGTGACATTTGGCTTGCTCAGATAATGATTAGTGACGGTGAGTTAAACAGTGATTGGTTCACCACGGATTCCGTGGTTATCAACGGCACCAATATAGCGCCAGTTGTCGATTCAGTGACAATAAATCCAATCTCTCCATCGACGACAGATGATTTGGATTGCGACTGGGTCTTTTCCGATGCGGAATTAGACCAGATTACAAATTGGCAAATCCGCTGGCAAATAGACGGGGTTATCTCTCAAAATCATGATGGAGAAGAGGTTATTTCCTTTGATCAAACCAGTAAGGGCCAGTCATGGAGAGCGGGCGTAAAGGCATTTGACGGCACAGAATGGTCACAAGAACTGTGGTCAAGTGCGGTGGTAATCGGTAATACCCCTCCCGTGATAAATACACTTTTACTGCTACCAACAATGCCCATAATAACCGATTCAATCAACTACAATTACTCTTTTAGTGATGCGGATGATGATACAATCATACAAATCGAAGAGACCTGGTATGTAGATAATATCGTAGTTGCCAGTATCGATTCATTACCTACCGATTTTGAGTTAAGCAACATAATTCGTTTGGAGTTACGAATCAACGATGGCAGTGATTGGTCAGCGGTTGTTTCAGCCCAAACAACCCTACAAAACACATTACCTCTGGTGAACATCAGTAGCGCGGTAGTAGAACCGGATTCATTGAGTGATTTGAACATTACAATCGAGACAAGTGATGCGGACGGGCATAGCGTTGAGACGACGATAATTTGGACAAAGAATGGCTATCCTGTAGCGGGATTGAATGATTCCCTTAGTGTATCAGCAGCACTATTGGCGCCAGGCGCGACCTGGATGGTAACCGTAACTCCAGACGATGGCATAGGCCAAGGTGTAGCGGAAACCATGAGTTTCACAATCGGGAACACCCCCCCAGTGGCGATGATTAGTGAGAAGGAAGGGAGTAATTATGTCGGCCTAGCAATCGCATTGTCAGCAATGGATTCTAGCGATCTCGATGGTATTGTCGTTGACGCTAGTTGGCAGATAGAAGGGCAGACATATTCAGGGCTCGAAATCAACTTTATTCCCGTCCTGACTAGTAACCAAATCACACTCACAGTATATGATGACCAAGGAGCCTCAAGTAATGTAAGCACCACGGTCAATGCAATTATTCCGCCAATGCCTTCAGAAGTAATAGCAGTGCAAGAGGGCAGTGGCATTCGCTTGACTTGGCAGGGAACAGCAACACAATATCAGATATTGAGAGATGGACAGCAAATCGCTCTTGTCGATGAAACCACCTACTTTGACGAGCCTACACTCGGCGGCGACCATTCTTATCAGGTCAACACCGTCATCGATGGTGATGTTATCGGTTCAGGACCCACCCAAAGCGCAAACATCGACATATCAGCGATTACCCTAGAGGAATCTAGCGGTGATATCGCATCATTGATTATGGCCATCTTCATGTTGATTATTGGCGGACTTGGTATTGCAGCATCTTTTGCTAACCGAGGTGATTGAATTGAGAATAAGAGTTATTGCAATACTTGCAATTCTCATATTGTCAGCATCGATGACATCGATGACATCGGCAAGACCCGGCGGAGAGGGTGATGACATTCGTTCTATGCAATGTGGAGGTTCATGCCATTCTGATCCAGCGCTTAATGCCAGTAGTGCAGCAATGATTTCTGTTGGACAACCCAGTTCGAATTGGGCTGGCCTATTGACTACGGTCACCGTTAATATTACCGATTTTCCCGAATCCGAGACACGACTCGTAGGGGTTTTCCTATTGACCAACGATCAAGGTGCCAAAGACACCCCTCAGCATGAGGGTTGGACGATAGTCGCAGATCCAAATGGTGGAACGGTGAATTATATCGAAATCAGAATCGCAAATGGCGAGACCAGCACCTCAGTAACATGGACCCTAAAAGCGCCAACTACCGCAGGAAACTATGATATTCTTGCGAGCATCCACCATGGCGGCGTAGGCAATGGCGTTTCTATTCATGGTAATTCATTAACGATTTCTGCGGCGATAGCCGAACCACCCGATGACCTTCCTCGGCTAGCATCAACATTTGTTCCACCAAATACGAGATCATTAAATCAAGAGACAATAATCACCCTTGAAACTGAAGATGTGACCGATTATGTTGTGGAGATGAGAGTTCCCGGTGCTCAATCGGTAACTCTTGATATCGTCGACGGTACTTTTACAATTCCCCCGGCAATCAATCCCGGTTCAATCGAATGGCGAGCAACACTTTCAGGGGTTGGCCCAGATCAACAGACCCCTTGGTTCACTTTAATAGCAAAGGAAGAAGGATGGCAATCGGATCGGTTAGAATTGTATTTACAAGCTTTCGCTCTATTGTTTTTGATGACTGGATTGGTTTTGGCAAGTGATAGGAAGCCCAGAGGAGATAAAATCGATTTGGTTGGAGCGCTGGGGCTTCCTCAGCCGGATTTTAATCCACCGGCGACTTTGCTTCCTCAACAATGGTCAAACCCCGTTGTCGACCACAGTCCCGTGGTTTCGGCGACTCCTCCAGTACCACTTGAAGGACTGCCAGCAGGGTGGACTATGGAGCAATGGCAACATTATGGCGAGCAATATCTTCAAGGGGGATTCAGATGATATCAGCAGGGACATTACATGTCATAACTACCGAACTGGTTGTGGGAATGTTTGCATTAGCCGGTATAGGCTATTTACTGTTATTTCTCGATAAAAAGCGGGAGATAGCTGATACTGTTGCACACTGTGCGATGTTGGGGGGATTGACCTTCCTTCCACTAGCAATCCTCTTTGGAATATACGCAAACCCCGCCGAGCAGATAAGCAATCAACTATTGGCAAATAAGGTCCTATTATCTTATTCAGCACTGGGAATTTCAGTAGGGGTTTTGATCAATCGTTGGCGCAATAAGGGGCCGATGTCCGGAAGGCTACACCCATCGATTGGGATGGTTGCTTGTGGGATGATA
>CAUYXQ010000184.1:0-3329 GCA_963577015.1 Candidatus Thalassarchaeaceae archaeon | reverse complement strand
AAACCCATTAGGAGAATGCAAGCAAATCTCTCACCATTCTCCAATCTTTTCGCTATACTTAGGGAACCGGATTTGTCAACGGTCAATATTTGTGCTTCGACTTCACAATCACCTATTCGGTTTTTATCCATCGACTCTGCAACTTGTGCGGATATATTCTCCACGTGCTCGCCAAATGGCTCAAACCCGCAGATGAGTACCTTTCGCCTCAGCATTAACAACTCCTCTATCAGAGGACTTGATGAGTATTTGGCAATAAGGTTTGACTAGTCGACAAGGCCACACAAGGTTGAGCGAGATGTCTGAAGAGATTGAAATTAGGGTCCCGATTCAGGAAGATGAGCCTAATCGTGGCATGATTATACAACAAATCTGGCGAGAGATTACCGCAGGAATTGGTTTCTGGGGCACTTTAAGGCCTTTGGTCGCCGCACTAATCGCTGTGATTCCATTCCTCTTCTTAGGACAACATTTCAATCGCCAACACCAGAAGGCATTCGATTGGACGCTCTTGCAATTTCCTCTGGCTTTAACTGTAGTATTATGGCTTTTATTGTGGCTCTGGTCTATTTTTGATGCTTGGCGCGAGGCATCAAAAATCGTCTCAGCAAAAAGTGGACTTATGAAGCGTGGATCTGTTCTCTTGCAGTAATAGATCCGTCGGCTAATCCTGCGAGATCAGCCCTATCATCCTCATCGAAATCATCGGGAATATCACCGCTGATAAATTGATTGATACCAATGGTTTCAACTGCCCAATACATCACTGAGTCTTCATTATCTGAATGACCTGAATGTTCGCTATCCTCATGAGAAAATGGTGAATCATAAACCAGATTTACCAATCCGAGTAGATGGCCAAATTCATGTACCATAACTGCTTTTTCTACATCATCTCTCGAGGGACGGCCCAAGAAACTTTCCGCTTCATCTACTGAATCCTGAAATATAGCGATGGTTGAAGCATCTACTGCAACTCCTAATACAGACTCATCAGTATATTTCCCTGCGGGAAATATGATGTGCCAACGCAATACGCCAGATTCAGTGAGTGGGCCAGTTTCACGGGTATCGTGACCCGACGCACGCACATCATCAGCAGTCCATGAACCGGAATGGGGAAAGTCGGTTGCGGTTGAACTAACCGTTATTCCGCCTGGCTTATCACATACCGAAGCCAATCTTGATTTCAAGGTCGCAATCGATTCGCTAGTCGGTGCATTACCAGTGGAATAATCGATTTCAATGACCAATGAAGACACATCACTACGCAAGCATGCAAGGGTTAAACCCCCGGGAATACCATGGTCTTCAACGGAAGCTATGTCCTCAAAACATCCAGCTAGAGTTGCGGAAAAGAGCAATGTTGCCAATAATACCACGCGCATGTTCCCACCTCAGAATCCATCGGGCATTGACACCGGTGAAAAAAGTTGACCTGGGCTGATAACTTTGGATAAACGCTTTTTGAGCATCTGCTCCCAGGTACGTAACAATATCATTAAGTCAAATAGGGTGATTCGCAATTCCTCCACACTGACCCTGATTAAAGTGGTGAGAATATCCATCCTCTCCTCATCTACAACTTTGACAACCCTGTCTAAATCAAACTCAAACTCGCTACTTTGCACCTGTTCCTCTATCTTCCATGGCTGGGTTATCTGTGGAGGCAAAGTCTCAGAATTATCTTCCGCCAATGAAATCAATCTACTAAGAACCAGACCATTAAAACGTGATATTACCAAACTCAATTCGACCAACGGTATTGCCAATTGGTCGACTAGATTGACCATGCGCTCCTGTAAGGTAACCAAAGAGGTGTCAGTCATAGTATCTCAACCCTGTGATTGCATATATTGGTGACCATAATGTTGCCATTGCTCCTCGGTCCAGCCAGCTGGCAATCCTTCAGGCGGAATCGGTGTCACCGCATTGGCAATCACAGAATCATCTGTAGTTATCGGCTGCAAGCCGCCACCATGGGTTGGTAAATGATCGATTACCGGCAAGACCTTACCTTGCATTTCGGCTTCGACTTCAGCCGTATACGAAAGTGGTTCAACATTTTCTTCCTCGACCTCCAAGTCCCCTCTTCTAATCCTACGAATAACCACCATCTGATACATGGCATATGAGATGGCGAATAAAGTGATGATGAACATGATCACCGATAGAGTTGATTCACCAAGTTGAGTACCCAAAGCCTGTCCGTCACGCTGCACGCTTTCGGTAATCATCAGTGGAGTCACAGAAATCCTGTCCATCTCCACTCCCGAGTCTAAAATCAATAATCGATAGATCTGTCCTGTGCCAACCTTACCGGTAGCAGTGGTATTGAGTCTGACAATTATTTTTTCATCTGCGCTTGAATCGATGGTAACTCGGTCCTCGTCTGACCAGTCCTTACCTCCAATGAGTTTCTGCAGAACTAGGGTTATCGTACCATCCTTACCATAATTGACAACCTCGATTTCGAGATGGACTTCTTCATCGAGGCTCGGTGATGGATTTGACCACATAATCAGCGAATCACTAGCCCGTAATGAGATATCAGGGCCTGAAAGAGCGAATGGCCAACTAGCCAATGGTGAATACTCATTATTCATCGAACTGCTAAATGGATTACCGACCTTGTCTGAACCTGTAATCCAAACCTCGATTGAATAAGTAGGGAGAATCTGAGTAGCACCGCCATCGGTAAAATCAAAGATGCCACGCCAAAAGAAATCGTCCTCATCTTCACCAAAGATTACCTTTTCATCAAGAGGGGAACTGCCTCGTAAAATCTCAGCATCACCTGCTTTCATCACATAGTGCAAAATCGGCGCAGCATTACTGAAACCAAAATCATCCCTGGCATCGAGCATTACCTCGACCGCCGCGGCATCTGCGATGGAAACAGGAATCCCGGGGCCTTTGCCCATCATCGATATTGCTGCGATTGTAGGATTCTCATCGTCGACTGCTAATCGCAATAATGGACTGGTTTCAACATCATAGGTCGCAATCCCAGGTAAATCCTCTAGGGTAGCCTCGAGCACAAGATGGCCACTGCGGACCTCTGGAACGAGGAAATCTATACTGAATTCACCCGAATCACCACAAGTGGTAGCCCATGAATGTTCATAATCACTCAATACGACCGAAAAGGCTCCAGATGGGGCTGGAGTCTCATCCTCACTGAATAACAAGCGGCCACTGAATCGTAATGCGAGACCGGCACCGATTGTGGTTTCATCACCTTCGGCATTGTAATGATTGGTTCCGTCACGTAATTCTATTGCCTTGATGTGGCCAGGCATCTGATCAAATCTGAAATCATTATCAAG
>CAUYXQ010000183.1:0-3349 GCA_963577015.1 Candidatus Thalassarchaeaceae archaeon | reverse complement strand
GCTTGGAGTTGAGGCTTTTTCCTTCGTACTCGACTATCTAAAAAATCATGGCATCAAAATGAAGAAAAATGAATCACTACGATAGGTTTTTGTTTCTATATTTCATGGGATGTTTATGCAGCCACCAATAGTCAAAGAGGAGTCCACAATTGTTGCACCTGTAGTAACCACTGCTGTTAATTCAGGAAAATGGTCTCTGTGGCTATTCCTTGCCCCGTTATATATGGTTATGATATTGGTAGGCGCCTCGTTAACAAACTTGGTTTCAGAATATTCCACTGAATCAAATGACGATGAATCAAATGACGGTGATTCGAATAGTGATAGTGATAGTTCGACAATCGACGACCAAGATGTAAGCAGCGACTTTGAACTCAGTGAGTGGCAGGTTAATTTCGCTTCTACCTCATCAGACCTCCCCGTGTGTAATTCCCAGACCTTAGGGAGATTGTATTATGTGGAGATGGATGCTGAATTCCAAGTTTGTAACGAAGCAGGTTGGCAGGTAATCGATCTGACTGGACCTCAAGGCACAGATGGTAGTAGCCCACTATTCGTACAATCCCAGAGTACTCAATGCCCAAATGGAGGCACTAGAATCGACATTGGTATCGATGCAGATGGCGGAGGTACGCTTGAGCAAGAAGAAATCGAGATATCGTTGAACATTTGCGACGGGAATGATGGTCTAGACGGTCAGAGTGGTTCGACTGGTGACGATGGAAATGACGGCTCCGATGGTCAAGATGGAAGCGATGGCAGCAATACAGCGATCCTCACCACTACCGAATCTGTCGGTGCTAACTGCGCTGAAGGTGGAATTAGAATCGATGCCGGTATTGATGATAATGATGATGGTTTTCTACAGGCTTCCGAATTCGACCAGACACAATTTGTCTGTAATGGTTTCAACGGTAGTGCCTCTCCTGATACGATGTTGACCCGTATATCGGCGCCCCCTCTAAGTATGGGTTGCACAGCAATGGGGCGTGTTGTCGAGAACGGTTTGGACAACGGCGATGGCGGAGGAGTTGTACAGAATGGAGTTCTTGAAGATGGAGAAGTTGACTACGTAGCAACATATTGTGACCGTTTCGTATATGAACGCTTGACTGATATCAATCCATCAGGAGATTCAGTGAGTATAGTCACAAGGGGTCAGATTTTCATCGGCAGTACAATGTTTTTCTCTGCAGATGATGGTACCAATGGTAGAGAATTGTGGGCCTATGATTTTGATAATTCATCATCGTGGATGGTTGCAGACATTAATCCTGGTTCATTTCACTCCAATCCAGATGATTTCACAGCGATGGGGACCCGACTCTATTTCACAGCGAGCAATTCGACCTATGGTGGTGAATTGTGGGCTTATGAAACTACAAACTCCACAACTTGGTTGGTATTTGATCTCAATATAGGGAGTGGTGGTTCTAGTCCAAATTCCCTAACGGTAATGAATTCAAGTATCTATTTTATTGCAACTGATGGCCAACATGGAACTAGCCTCTGGGAGTATAACACAACGAATGGGTCAACCGCAAATCTTTCAGATGTATCCTTTCTCAAACCAAGTGCTACATCTGCACTCGCGGCATACTTTTCGCGAATAGCCGTTTATGGTGATTATCTGTACGTGACAGACTACAATGGAATATTACATGGATACAGTCCATCCAATCGCTCGTTGTGGGAGGTTGGTCCATCCGGAAGCCCCATGACCTTTGACCAAGCATTTTCATTGGAAACTGTTGGTAATCAAATCATTATCAGAACTGCCTTGACTTGGCCTGGCACTGGAACAGACTCAGAACTTTGGATATATTCTCCCATGAATTATTCATCGTGGAAATTACCTATTACAATCATAAAAAATTATAACGCAGACAGATTGGATCCGTCTTATATTGATAATTCACAGATATATTTCTGGGGGGGCTCAGATTGTGATTGTTTATACATTTATGACTCATCTAATTCTACCTTATGGCCGGTATATATGACAGATAATGGCACGCAATTATTACGACAACGACAAATTGGATTCATCGGAAGTATGATGTTTTTCAATAACCATAGTGCTAGTGGGCCACTGTATGTTCATAATTTCGCAAATAGTTCGACTTGGGTAGTTGGAAACTTCTCAGGAATCTGGTTCATGATGGAATACGACTCATCAATCATCTTTTCGGGAACAGGTGACAACAGTGGAACCGAATACTGGAGATTATGGGTCGAGCGTGAATCTACCTTCTATTGACAGGTGCGTGAATCCTTCGCCCGATAAATACGGACGTACCTAGATACCTAATGCTTGAAGTGGGCCCGTCCAGATTTGAACTGGAGTCCAAGCGTCCCAAACGCCCGAGTATAGGCCAAGCTAACCCACGAGCCCCGACTCTGCCCGGGGGTCTAGGGTTCTTGAATCTAATCGAGCAGAACATAGCGGTCTTGGCTGGCCCTGAGTAGCAATCCTTGGTGCACTGCTTCTTCTAGTAAATCTTCGATGCTGATTGGAATACCCTTTCTCTGCAACTCTATGGCCAATTTCTCATGTGAAATCACACCTTTATCATCGGCCGCTAAACGTAAAGGAGCAAGGAAAAGACCGGCGTCTGCCTCCTCTTCTACCACCATCTCCGGCCGCATCTTTTTTCTCATTTCATCACGTAGTTCAGCCGGCATATTGGCTATTGCGACCTCACGTTGTAACTGGCTACTATCCGCAGCCTTACCCACAACTTCAACATCCTCACCGGCAAAACCGCAATAACTGCACTTACCGGCTTTATTGCGAATACCACGGCACTTTTTGCAGTCCGGACAACGGACTATCGACCACATTATATCCACCGCTTAGAGCGAAAAGTCAGGCCTTGACCCTGGCCTCATGGCTGGAGCTGCTGGCGCCTTGGTGTCGACACGCTTCGAGGCTGTCTCCATCGCCTTGCTAATGGAGCGAGTTGCGCCTCTAACCCTACCAGTTGCGGTTGCCATCTTCAGTGAATCTGGCAATATTAGGACAGCCATCGCCACACCGTGGTGTTCCTGAGCAGCGGTGACCTCATCGACAGCGACGTCGAAATTGACGACTTCTAAATCACGGCTGGCGAGACGGCGTTGTAGATTTCGCTTCAGTAGTGATTCGGTCTCTTCAAAATCAAGGTCGGTGGTGATCTTAGCGACCACAGCACATTCCTCTCCCTCAGGAGTTTTACAGGCAGCCCAGGCGACTCCAGCGCAAGCGGTAGCGCCATCAAAGGTGAATGCAGTTGCTAAATGACATTCAACCAGTGAGCCCATCGGTAAGGCTGAAGGTGCAACTGCGGTGAAACCCATCGGCAGGAAA
>CAUYXQ010000182.1:0-3352 GCA_963577015.1 Candidatus Thalassarchaeaceae archaeon | reverse complement strand
GGAAGGGGTGGTGTCGGAATTTGGTATCGAGGCTTCAATCCATTGGATTCCGGGCTCGGTAGGGCGCCAATCGATAACGAAATTATTGACACCATTGGCCTCGACCGAAAGCATACCACGTTTGATTAATTCGCGGGTGCCATCGAGTGTGACCAACTCTACTGTAACCTCGACCTCGCCATCGCGATCTCCAGTATTGAGTACACCAATCTGCACGGCTACGGTTTCGTCAATCACTAAAGATAATTTAGAAATGTCAACTCCACCACTCTGAATAGCAAACTCAGGGGTGATGTGCCTAATGTCCCATGTTGCGAAGGGTTTGTTATCACTATTGAAAGTGGAATCACTCTGGAATTCATTACCAGCCAAGTCACGGCCGACCAAGCGGATATGGCATTGCAATTTCTGATATTGCAATTCCACATCGATTTCTGAGAGATCGATTATGCCCTCAAAGCCGACTTTCTGGCCCGAGTTTTCGGTACCTATCAGAGTCATATCATCGGTGCCTTCGGTGATGGTCATTCCGGTTTCAATCGCGGTCACCCACCAGATAACTTGGACACTCTGGGTATCGATGCCAAAGTCATCTGAAATCTCAAGTTGCAATAATTGCGTTTGTGCATCGAGTACTGAACCGGGCCGTGGAGCATCGATTTGTGTTGGCACTGGTCCACTGGCATCGACACCTATCCAATAGACCGAAGTGATTTGATTGGTCGCATCTCTACCTTCTGCAGGCAGACAGCCTACAGCCCAAGTCAATGGATAGGAACCGGTTGCTGAAGGCGCATTTACAGCTGCGGTAAAACGACCATTTTCGACTGTAGCGTATACTACATTGCCATCGAGGTTAACTCGAGCAGTGCAATCGAATTGAGGAACTTCTTCGCTTTCGGCAAAGACAACCGAGCCACTCAATTCGATACCTGAAGCGGTGGCCACCCTCGCACCATCCTGTTCGATAATTCCACTCTCGACCCATAATTCTACATTTTCTCCTATCTTCATCACCGGGCTAAAACGCCACCTGGACTCGGGGTAGGTCAGATAATCTTGGGCTCCAGCCCTATCGATTATCTTGACACTGGGCTCTCTTCGACTCTCTCCCAATTCAGGGGTAGACCAAGAGAAACTCAAGTCGATTGACAGGGTAAGGTCTGAATCAAATGCTGTTGCAATAGTCGAACCAGAATAGATGGTACAACCAGCGATAATTAAGTGGTTTGAGGTAGTAATACAGCGATTATCAGTTGGGCTCCAAATAATTAGTAAAGGGTCGCTTTGGATATTACTGGCCAGTTCGACCTCTATTCGGTCTAGATCAGAAACACCATTGGGCTCTTCAAAGTTAATATCAAGAGTATAATCCTGACTTGGATGGAGCCAAGAACTGCGGCCTTGTTGCCATGCAAAAGTGCCGTCATCAACACCGGGTGTACCATCGATATTTATTTGATACATGAATAAGAATTGGCCAATATTGTCGGAACCACCGCTTTTTATTGCCAGACCAGAGGGGTCAAAACCGGTGACATAACCTGCGACTTTCATTCCGGTAAATCCGAGTGAATCGTCGAAGCGGAGGGTGTAAATGCCATAATTAGCATTGATTGATTGAGGTATGGTCAATCCGTGAGGTAGATATTCGCCTGGACCTGGCAGGCCATCGCTATTGATATCGTCAGCCCATTCACGCCATACCATCAAAGTCAAGGACGAAGGAAGCACAGGTTGATCAGTGACATTGATGGTAATCAATTGCTGAGAAGATGATTCAAGGTGATCGAAATGCCTGATATTTGTCGAGGTCACCTTGGGCGATAGTGAATCGATGATAAAAGTGCGATTGACCGAGATGTAGTCGCTACTACCGCCGCCAGCGGTTGCTGTCAAGGTGATATTCCATTCCAACTCCCCGGCGACAAATGGGACGATGTCGGTAAAAGTCCAACTATTTGCTCCAATCTCACTCAGATTTGTCAAAATATTGTTGCCGCGAGTAAGTATTAAATCATACTCATTGTCAAACGGAGCATCTTCAACTGCGCCATTTTCAAAGCCAAATTCCACTTCCATCGAGATGTTTTCATCGTAACGCAAGTAAATATGGTCGCTTGACATCACTCCCGCATCGTCACGCCAAGTGATATCTTTGATAATCAGGTCATTCTCAATCGCAAGGACAGTTCCACCCCATTCATATCTCGCCGGCATCGAAACGATACCATTTACCAATCTCAATCTGGCATCGATTATCAGATTTAGTTGATCATCCCAACTTTGCGCAGTCCGGAAACGTACGGTAATCTCGTATTCCGCTCCATTATTGAGAATTGAAAATGCTGGATCATCGAAGATTAAGACCTCATCGTCACCGGATGCGATGATATTTCCGCCGATAAATGGGATAATCCACTGCGAGGTATTGTCATCGGATTCTAGGTCGAGAATAACAGCCCCTAGTGCCGATGAAGTAACTTCGATGGTAGTGGTCAATTCTCGCCAGCGGTATGAAGGAGTCAGTGTAGCGCTATCATTACCGATGTCGATTCTAGTTATTATGGTCGAACTATCACCCGTTATGGTATCGATATCAACTCTCATCTGGCACCGGCTTTGTGATTGGAGGGGCAATGGAATATCATGAGTGCCACTACCACCCATACCCAATCTTGCTGCATTGATGGACTTGACAAATGGGTCGAGAGCTTCGACATCTATCTCACTGCTGGGGTGATGGCCCACTCCCAAACCAAGCATCGAGTAATAACCACTAGAACCTATGAATTCGATTTCAGCGTAAACATAGGCTTGACCCCACTTATCGAAAACCGCAGGACGGAAGTCCAGTTCTACAGCCAATTGCTCCAGTTGACTTTGATTGAATGAAAGACTGAGCAGGGTTTGGTTATCCGAATAAACCTCTCCCACCACCTGGGTTCCAACCCACAGCACCAAACCGTCGATGCCATTCTCGAGATGATCTACCACACTTACTTGGAAATGCTTGACTTCATCTTTGGGCAGCCAGACCGGGACTTTGGTAGAAGTGCTCATGGTCTGGCTGATGATGACCTCTTTACTGCCATCGGCGAATACGTCTTGCCAGCCCCAAGTGCCGATGGCATCGTCGGTGAATTCCCATTCGAAATCCCCGTCCAAAGCAACATCCAATGTAGGTGATTTTGGTAGTGCTGCTGGGACGAGATCAATTTCTAGAGAAGAGATGCTCCAGCCTCTGGTAGTTCCTGTGAATCTGAATTGTAATCGATGTCCTGCATCACCAAATGAATGGGATTCGCTCATATTAAATGGCGTCCAAATCTCGCTGTCAATAGAAATTTCC
>CAUYXQ010000181.1:0-3356 GCA_963577015.1 Candidatus Thalassarchaeaceae archaeon | reverse complement strand
GCCATCCAATATTCAGTATTAATGGTCAAAGCCTGGTGGTACATCTGTTGCTCGATAATAATCGCTGGATTGATGGTTCACAAGGCAGCAAAGGATAGGCGCTTGCGTATGGAAGAACCAATGTCGCTAATCCTTGGTGTGGAAAACCCTGAAAATGACGAAGGGGATAAAGAGGGGATTAAAGAGATAATTCACCAACCCTCTCTGCCTATGAATCGAGAGGAATTCACCCAGAGATTCCAAAGTCAATCAGCGGTAAAAACATACGAGACGCAAGTGATATCTGAGGATATGGTCAGAGCGGCCGAAACGGTTATCGACCATCACGAGGGAAATATTATGCGGCAAAAACTTGATGATTTGACCACAAAAATCAGTTCGGGAGTTGTTCAACCACATGTAGCAAACCGATTGCTGGATAATAGCGAAAATTCACCTCTGGAGAATATCTCAGCCGAGAGTGACGATGATTTGGATCTGTAACCATGTGGATAACCGGAGTGGATGAAGCCGGAAGAGGGCCAGTGATTGGCCCATTGGTCGTTGCTGCCCTTTCTATTCCTGCTGACGATGAAGAAAAGTTGCGCCAACAGAATGTCAAAGACTCGAAATTGCTTTCACCACAGAGGCGCAGTGAACTGGAAGAGTGGATTCTAAACCAAGAGGGATGGCTACATCAAATCATCATCTGCCAACCAGCACGGATCGATTCCTATGTAGCCAAGATGGGTTTGAATATTTTAGAAGTGGAATTATTCGCCGAAGCCTTGAACGTAATCGGGCAGAGGGAAGGGACGATAATCGTCGATGCTTGTGATGTTGATGAGGGTCGTTTTGCTAGTAGGATAGCTTCAAGACTAGAGAATTGGCCTTGGCCAGTACAATTTATCAGTGAACACAAGGCGGATTTTAATCATCTAATAGTTGCTGCTGCAAGTATACTCGCTAAGCAAGAACGTGATCGGCAAATGGCGAATATATCGCGTGAGGTCGGTATGAATCTTGGTTCTGGTTATCCTAGTGACGCTATAACCGTCGGTGCATTACCAGCCTTGCTTACAGGGGAGTGTCCCCACCCTCAATTGCGCTGGAGTTGGAAGACCATTCGCAATCTATGGCCGGGAGAAATCCCGCAAAGAGATGGCATACCAAGCTCACAACAAACGTTGTTCTGAATAACCCCCCTCGGCTCGGCATGCCATGGACTGGCAGCCGAGTGCTGAAATCATCGACATGGTTCGTAATCTCGCCTTGCAAAACGCCTTACAATACGAAGGCGAGGGTAAAGTCGGCTCAGTAATGGGCCGCATAATGGGTACAAGAGCCGAGTTGCGACAACAGGCAAAGCAACTATCGGGACTGATTGCCAGCGAGGTTAATGCTGCAAATTCACTTGCCAAAAGTGAGGGTTTGGATCACGTCAGAGAATTATTGGCGCTATCAGCACCAGAGATGCTTGAGAAAAAGGAACATGTTAGGAGGGAAGGTCTACCCGAGCTACCAGGGGATAATCAAGGCGTTGTCCTCCGTTTTGCACCAAATCCAAACGGTCCTCTTTCCTTTGGCCACTCACGAGGATTGGTGGTAAACAGTACCTATGCGAAACAACTGTCAGGTAAATTGATCTTACGTTTTGACGATACCGACACCACGGTCAAACCGCCACTGACCTCAGCCTACGATACCATCGCCAAAGAGGTAGAGTGGCTCTGTGGTTTCCCCGCTGATAAGATAGTCATCGCTAGTGATAGGTTGGAGGTATATCACCAATTTGCTGAACAGGCGCTCAACGAGGGATTTGCCTATATCTGCACCTGCACTGCCGAGACTTTCAAGGAATTTAGAGTAGGGAAAACCTCCTGCCCTTGCCGAGAGAAAGAGGTTGAAGAGAATATTCACCACTGGCAAGCGATGAATGATGAAGATGGCTACCAGCCCGGCGAGGCCGTGGTTCGCATTAAAACCGACATGACTCTGCCAAATCCCGCTCTACGCGATTGGCCTGCACTAAGAATCCAAACCAATCCGCACCCACGCATCGGTAATCTTTGGCGTGTATGGCCACTTCTGGACTTCCAATCCGCGGTTGAAGATCACCTTCAAGGTGTGACTCATATAATTAGAGGCAAGGATTTGATGGATTCTACTCGTAAGCAGAAATTGCTCTATGAACACTTTGCTTGGCAATATCCCGAAACAATTTATTGGGGGCGTGTTAAGGTCCACGAGTTTGGTGGGTTTTCTACTTCACAGATGCGAAAAGATATCGAAGAAGGGGTTTTCACGGGCTGGGATGACCCGCGCCTTCCAACGCTGGCCACCCTTGCACGAAGGGGAATAAAAGCTGAGGCTTTGCGTAATTTCTGGATTGAAATCGGTTTGAGCCAAAAGGACATAGCGGTTCCTTTGGCCACTCTATACTCGCACAATACCTCAATGATAGATGCAGGCGCTCCGCGTCTCGCATTCGTTCGCAATCCACTGAGAATCGAACTCAAAGGTGAAATCGATACCGATATTACGATTCGCTCACACCCTAGCGAAGAACTCGGCGAGCGTAAAATAAAACTCGATGGTGAGGTTTACATCGAAACAGAAGATCATGGTGATGTACGCTTGAAAGACCTATGCGACATTAGTTCTGACGGAACCATTACCTCGATAGAGAAAAGTGATTCACGACCGATTATTCATTGGCTTGCTAATGGTGCTAAAACTAATTTGTCGATTCCAGAAGGCAAAGAGTTGCGAGTGGTAGAGGGTTTGCTCGAATCGCATTCCCACCCGATAGGAACAATCGTACAATTGGAGAGAATAGGCTACGCCATTATCGAAAAAGATGGTCTGTTATTGGTCCACGAATAATCCGCATTTCACTCAAGAGCGCGAATTGCAGGCATAGTGTCGATTTTCGACATTGCTTGGCGATAATCATTGGGTGAGAAGTAGCCTGAAAAAGCGCCATCCTCATCGATTGCGACGACCGCTTGTGGTTTGCGCTCGTTGATAACCGGTAGAACATCAGCGATTTTCTCATCCATTTTGACCTGCATCACGTCTAATTCCATGTTATCTCCACAGGTTGAGGATGAAAGGTCACGCCCTTCAGCAACTGCAGACAAAATTTGTTTCGTACCAAGAACACCTTTGACCGAGTCGTCCTCACCAAGGACAATCAACACGCCACCAGGCAGATCAATTAGCCGTTTTGTGCCTTCAACTATCGAATCATCAACTCCGACGGTTGCGTGCTCATCCGTCAATACTAAATCACTTATCAGAGCCTCACTCATTACTTCACCATCCCCTCCCATGCCGAATGGGTTGATGAAACCTCGCTTCCGACAATATCATCA
>CAUYXQ010000180.1:0-3361 GCA_963577015.1 Candidatus Thalassarchaeaceae archaeon | reverse complement strand
GTGAGTAGTAGGTCCATGTCGCCACCAGAATCAGGTAGGTCGGTTCTACCAACTGAACCTTCGAACAGAGTGTCACCGACGAATAGATGATCCACTCCATCCTCAACCGCTAACTTTAGACAGCAACCTCCAAGGGTATGACCGGGGGTGTGAATGATTTCAAAACTCAAGTCGTTAAAACAAAACACGTCTCCATGCACCCATTCTATATCTGCACGTGCCGGTTCTGGAACCGTGAATCCCCACCGGTTAGCCGCGGATTGAGCGGTGGATTGCAGAAAGGCATCATCGGCGTGAAGGTGCCATTTGACATCGTATCTTTCAAGCAGATAAGGGATGTGACCACTGTGATCAAAATGGGCATGGGTGTTCAAGAGGGCGACAACATTTCTCTCGCCTTGATATTCGCCGATTATCGCATCTGGACCTGACCCCTCGCGCTGGTCGAGCCAAGAGATAATTCTCTCCGCCTCTCCTCCGCCATCGATTATCACACAAGTACCATCCTCTGGATCGGTTACCACAGAACATCTCTGCTGTAATGCAGTGACCATAAAATGCTCAATCAATGGCGATTTTACCATAGCAAGCAATCCCTTACTAGACGCTCTCAACGGTTATAATCAGTGAATCAGAAGACCAACTTCCATCACGGTCGCGCACTCTGAGGTCGAAGCGATGTACCCCGGTGGAAATCTTCACCTTGACCTTTGCTTTATCGGCAATCTCTTTGCCTGTTGAATCTATCCACTGCCAACTTTCAATCCGTTGCTGGGGGTCGTAAGATGAAGAACCATCCAAAGTTACCAGTGCACTACCATCTTCATCAGATTTTACTGTTCGATCACTGCCGCTATTTGCTTTTGGGGGGATAATTTCATCGATTGCGGTTTCCAATTCAGCCATCAGGTCATAAGAAACCTCAGTGCTGACATCGATGCGCTCCTCCTCTTCATCGAGCATTCCCATCAATAATGACATATCAGCTGTCGGTTGCGATTTGGGCTCATCCTCCGCCGCTAGTAGTGCCTCAAAAGCCTCGTCTTTGCCGTAGAGGTCCTCTGCATCGATTTCGATTGCTGGTGCTTCACCCCAGTCAGGCATTGCGCCAGCGGTTTCGGTAATATCGCTTGGCTCGGCATTGGCATCTATGATAATCACCGGTTCACTTTCAGTCCAATCATTCTGATCTTCCCCTCCAATCATAACCACGCTCCAATCTGCGCTTGCCGCACAGTGTTCAGTCATTCCTTGATGCTCTACCGACCACGAGATTCCATCTTTGTCTATCAGATAGATGTGAAACCAAGCAGTTGCTAGCGCTCGTTCACCACCGTCGATCAAATTGCGAATCGGATGTTGAATTTCGGCTACGACTTCACCATAGTGCTGTACTCCACCCATGTCCAGTCCTTGCCACACACCGTCGAGAGCGACGACCCTTGCTTTTGGCTCACTTCTTTCAATCAATTCACCATCACGCCAACACTCAAGCTCAATCGCTTGCTCTTCACCAGGGACTAAGCCATGACCTTCTCGTGCAACAACAATAGCATCGCCATTCCAGCCGATAGCGGTGATTACCTCACCAACCGAACCCCTTTGTGGACGTTGCCAAATCAATTCGCCATCCCATGAGAATGCGCGAACATTTCCCGCTTCATCAGCGAGTGCTAAACTGGGGCCAATGGCTATGTGTAAGGTGTTTTGAATATCGGCATCGAATACTGATTCACCTCTTTCATTCAAGACGTGAGTACGGCCCAAGCCGTCACTATAGACGACAAAGCCCCGACCGACGACAAGATTTTCCGCCCCGGTGTCATCACTGTGTTGCCAGATTTTTTCCTCACCGGAATAACAGGTTATACCGCTGTTGTCGGCGACCAATAATTGGTTGTTTGCGATGTGTCGAATAGCAGTCACTCCGATGCACTCGATGACCGGGCCTTCGGTAATCACCACTCTCTCCCGCTCGGCGAAAGCCGAGCTACTGCCGTCAGCACTGACCGAAACCGCGATGACCTTAGCTTTGGATTCCAGTTTTTTGAGAATGGCGACGCTGCGGCCCATGCTGGAACGAGTTCACATCAGGTTCAAGATACCCATGCATTGATGTCCATTATTTGTGGATTCGATATTGGCTGGTGAATGTGCTTTTTGAGGTCTGACTTTTCACTCTCAGTCCAAGCACATAGTGGCTCCAAAGTACATACAGGAACTATTTTTTGACCTTCTTTACGGGCAATAATCTCTTCAGCTTTTTCAATACTGGCACCGATGACCCCGGTTGGAGTTTTTCTTTCATCGCTTACCACGCCGATGAAAGGGTCCCATGCAGTCAAAGTCTCGATGGCACTTTTGTCGCTGCCTTCCATCGGTATCAATCTGCAACCTCTTCGCATCACTAAGAATGAATTCAGAACATCTCTTTCCTCGTTCAATATGCATAGCACATCACCTTGTACCCCTGAAGGTAGGCCACCCGCCCCGGGTAATCTTCCCTTGAGATACCACACTCGATTTGGTTCTAGAATTAGTTTCACCCACATATCTGGATTGCTTAAATCGACCGAGAGATTTTCATCTCTTTGCAACATCGCATGGCCGACCGCTCCAGAAAAGGTTTGGCTATTCCAATTGGGATTATTTCCTAAGCGCTTGGCCCTGACGCCAAAAGTTCGTGCTTCACCGCATTTCAAATCTTGAGAGAGAACTATTTTGGCCACATCATCAACCTCGTTATTTTCACAAATCATCTCAGCACGGTCGATGGCGACGATGCCGAGAACTCGGCTGAGGACCTCTTCTACCGCCTCTGGTTTATCATCTGAAATAACCAAATGCAGGGCGCCAAGGCGTTGCGTTTTGAGTACTACTCCCCGTATCAAAGCAATCGCATGGAGATTGCGAAATAATGCACGGTGAAATTGCCTCCTGACCGGACGGCTTTTGAGGGTAATTTCACCGAATCTGAGTATCCAGGTAAATGACATCGAGAATCCTCAAGCATCGTTGTGGAGGTCGATGCCTCCTTCATTTGAATCATCGTTGGGCACTTTGGCAGCATCATTGCGCTGTCTCTCCAGTTCATCGAGATATTCTTGATCGATATCACCGGTGATATATTCACCGTTAAAACAACTGGTATCCCATACCTGTTTGCCATTGATGCTGGTTACATCGATAAGGTCATCTAGAGTCTGATAGAAGAGGCGGTCCGCTCCTATTACTTTGCAGATCTCGTCGATATTCTTGCCATTGGCGATGAATTCTTCGACCGCTGGCATATCGATGCCGTAGACATTTGGATATCTTACCGGTGGTGCAGCAGATGCGAAGTAAACCTTATTGGCACCGA
>CAUYXQ010000179.1:0-3381 GCA_963577015.1 Candidatus Thalassarchaeaceae archaeon | reverse complement strand
TTCGGGCTAATTTGAGAATGCCCACTCAAATTGGGCTCGCTGCATTAAGAACACGGGCAAGAATCGCCGTTAACGGCGATTCGACTGTCCCCTCGGACGAAGACGACCGAGGGGACTCATATTCCACACCAGTCTGTTGACGGTGGAAACCACAACCCGCACCTGAATCCCCACATTCAGGTGCATTTTACAGCAGCGAGTGATAACTGTACATTTAACTTGAGAATTTGCACCATAGGCGTGCTAATCTATCAATTATTTAGTACTGCTAAGGGGTTTGATTTATGCAATGATTCAGAGGATTTATTGACGTCGTCAATACATTCCAAAGAAAGTGTTCTCAATAAATGAATGGGCATCCTTTAGGAGCCTCGCCATACCAGTGTGGTTGTGAGTGGCAAGAACACGCCGGCTTGGCTGGCACATGATACGGCTAGGCCCGGCCAGATCGAGATGATCGAACAAGCCACTGCTGCATTGATGGATGACGGAATTCATCTAGCAGCCGCTCCAACTGGCATCGGGAAAACCGCAGCAGCCTTGGCTGCTGCGCTATCTGCAAGCCGTTCATCTGCTAGCGATGTTACAATAATGTTCATGACCGGAAAGCAATCACAACATCGAATCGTCGTCGACACGATTCGCATGATAAATGAGCGCCTAACCGAAGGTGAACTACCAATAAAGGTGGTCGATATGATTGGTCGTGCAAGCATGTGCGAGAATCTCGAGGTCTTCACCGGCACTTGTGAATGTGAAGGAGTAGGGGGAGGGTTCGCCAATGCGAGGAATGAAGGTGCAAAGGAAGAGGTGAATGCATTCATCCTCTCCCAGCCGAGACATGTTGAAGAAACCATCATGATGTCCCGAACTCACAAGGTCTGCCCATGGAAAGCAGCCCGGGCGAGTGTTCCTTCGGCCGAGGTGGTAATCTGTGATTATAATCATCTTTTCATCGATGATGTGCGTAATGCATCTCTGCCTTCGATGGGCCTAGCTGTCGAAAACCTGATTCTAATTGTTGACGAGGCGCATAATCTACCCGACCGTGTGCGCATGGGCCTTGAAAGGGGTCTAACGCCGACAATCGTCAGGAATTCCATATTTGAAGTAGAGGAGATGCTCGGTGAAATGAAGAAGGATGGAGCGTCTAGTGACCAGGAAATCACAAGCAAAGCCTGGACTTTACAAGTGCTCAAAGATATGCGTCAAAGGCTATCTCGCCTTTTCGATGAGTTGGTAGGTAAGATGGGCGATGAAAGCGAATTAGCACTCGAATCAAGCGAGATTACCGCCCTTCTCGATATTTCTTTTGATGCGGTAGCAGCGACGATGACTCAGGCCACATTAGGTGGAGACCTTCCTAGTGGTAAGCCACAAAAAGACAAACGCAATGAGACTTTCATTGCCAACCTTGCCAATAATCAAGTGAAATCAGTTGATGACGATGACCCGAGTGAGCAAGATGCCCATCGTTTGGCGCATATGCTCGCAGTATTGCAGAGATTTACTGATAGCACGGCCTTAAGCATCGTCTTCGATGCTGGTGGGCGCGATGGTAGAATACGCCTGCGCTTGCTCGACCCCGGTCTGGTTTCGGGACCGGTCTTTGCCCGTTGCCGCAGCTCGATATTGATGTCTGGCACACTCAATCCACCATCGATGTATGCAGATCTGCTCGGAATCTCTGGTCCTCGTTGCTCGATGGCGGTATATGCATCGCCCTTCGCCAAAGAACGGCGACCGGTGGTTGTAGCCGATGATGTGACCACACTATACAAGGCACGCAGTCCTGAAAATACTAAGAAAATCCAGCAACACATCCAGCAATTACTCGACAATAGCACTGGCCACATCGCGGTTTTCGCCCCTTCTTACCACATGATCAAAGAGATGATTTCCAGTACTTGGTTTACCGGGGCGAGAGCCGTGATTGAAAGTAGGGATTGGACCAAGAGAGACGTCGATGAATTGGTCATCAGATTAAGGGAGTTGAAAGGTACAAAACAACGTAGATTGATAGTAGGGGTATTCGGAGGTAGATTGAGTGAAGGTGTAGATTACCACGGTGGTTTACTCGACGCAGTCGCCTGTATCGGTATCCCAAACCCTCCACCATCGTCCTATCAAAATTCTCTCAAATCATACATGGAAACCAGATTTGGCCGCGAAAACGCTTGGCGTTATTCCTCGACCCAACCCGCGATAAATTCTATTCTTCAAGGGATGGGGCGCCCGATTAGGGCAATGGGTGATAGAGCGCTTATTCTACTGCTAGACCGCCGAATCAAAGATCAGACGTATAGTCGCTGCTTTCCAAGCGATATTCGCTTCAATAATTCATCAAATCCACAGTCTACTGGCCGCATTGCACGACGCTTCTTTGCCAAGGTTCTACCTTTGCCTGATATCTGAAAGGTTGAAGGAGAGCCACCCCTGCAGTCGGTATATGGCTGAGTGGCAAGAACTCGAATTGAGTTACGAACAACAAAGTGAAAGCCTATCATCTCGGCCCGAAACCTTGCATGCTGAATTCGCGATTCAAGCCGACCATTTACACGAAGCCCGTGACCGCCATACCATGCTTCTGGTCACAGCAGGTGAATTACCAGAATCGAATCTCGCTGAAATTCATCCGCAGCGAAGATTGGCCTGGATGGTCGATGAATTAAACGGAATGCTTCACCCTGATGGGCTGAGTATTCCCCTTCATGGCGCTGACATGGATTTGGTCGAACTCTCCATCGGAGAGATGAATGGTTTGCGCAGTTTGAAACTGCGAATCGGCAGTGATTTTGAGCGTATCATGCCTTTGCCAGAACACTCAAGCGAGCCAAAAGCAACTATCAGTGACGGCCACTTGGAATTACGCTACTAATCAGCGTGCTGGGATCATATCGATTTGATTGATCTCATTGACAACTGTAGTCAATGCTGCTTGAGCCTGAGACTTGTGTTCATTGCTCATTTCATTGCGGCTATAACGTGCTTCTTCAAACATGGTATCGAGTGAGGAAATGGCTTCTTCACTGATTGGTATCGCTTGCCTAATAGCCATTTCGAACTCTCTTACAGTCTCGAAATCGCGACGTAGGAATCCACGGTTCATCAATAGGACAACCAGACTTTCATAGCAATTGAAGATGGATTCACGAATCGAATCTCCTGCCGCCAACAACTCAGCTGTATAACTGAAGATGTCGGCGAATTCCTTTAACTCATCCGCCTGACGCTTGCGCATTATCAGCGCAGTAATGATTCCGCCAATTACCAAAACCGCTACGATATATGCCCATAGAGGAACCTCACTGGGCGGCTCTTCAAAGATATATTCTGGCGAATAACCTGCTAGGGAATCCCGAGAGAAATCATTGTATGTAG
>CAUYXQ010000178.1:0-3391 GCA_963577015.1 Candidatus Thalassarchaeaceae archaeon | reverse complement strand
AGGCCTGTCTATTTTTGGTCTTGCCTCGGATTCCTATGGGGTCGACCGCTCATCGGCAAGATTAGCACCCGATTTTGAAATGGAGACTTTTAATCGCAGTAATTTCGAACAAAATCTGACCAATGAAACAGGGTGGTTTCAACTTTCTGATCATCTTGGTAAAGTTGTGATTCTCGATTTCATGGCCATCGATTGTGCGAATTGTCACTACGTGCAAGAGCATATCGATATTCGTAAATCTCAATGGGAAAACCTTGACGGAGAATATGAAGTGGTTTTGGTCTCAATTGGTTCATGGTATTCGTATGAGAGCCTTGCTGAACTCAATGAAACCTTTGGCGATAATAAAAGTGATAGAGAGATGACTTGGTTGGTCGGGACCGGAACTCCACAATCGATTATCGTAAACGAGAGCACCGGAGAAAGAGGAGATATGGTCGAGCACTATAGTGCTCAAGCCTTACCTGTGGTCTTTGTGATAGATCACGAGGGTTATGTTGTGGCAAAAGAGGCAACAGGTACTCCTCTGGATGGATGGAACTCCTTTGATTCAGCAGTTGAGAAAGCCAATGCTGGTGAGGCTGAAGATTTGAGATTCTCATTGAAGAAAATCGACCGCTCTGCGAGTGGAATATTTCTAATGGGCTTACTTCTTGGGGTTCTAGTCTACTTTTCGCCTTGTGCCTTCCCAATATTACCAGGATATATCTCGTATTATATCGGCTTGTCACAACGTGAGGATGAATTGTTAGAGTCAGGTAAAATATCCTCTAAAATGCCTCATCACAGCCTGCTTGGGGGCTTGGCAGCATTAGGACAATTGACTTTCTTTGCCATTATCGGTATTATTGTCATAGGTTTGGGGCAATTCGTCAATCTTTCGGGAACATTGCATTATTTTGCTCTTTTCGTCGCGGTTCTATTATTCGTTCTCGGGGCCTTCATGTTAACCGGAGGTACCACTCATTTGTTGGGTTTTGTCCAACGTTTTGTCGATCGTTGGTCGACCACCGAAATGGATGAGAAATTCACACCAAAGCGCAATATGTATCTGTGGGGAATCGGTTATTCTGCTGCCAGTATCGATTGTACCGCTGCTGCTGTGATTCCATTCATCGGCTATCTTGCAATCGTTGGTGGGTCGGCTACTTGGACTGGTTTGGCTGGAATCATGTTATCGATTAGCGTATTGATGATCGCAGTCACTACAATCGTCGGCATGGGGCAGCAGAGATTTATCAACGTCTTGAGAAGATCGACTAATCTCATCAAAGTTATCGGTTCATGGATGATGATGTTTGCAGGTATCGGCTTGATAATCTATCTTACTCAGCCGGAATTGATCGCTTCACTCGTCGCTTGAATCACTGGGCAGTAATTCAATCCATTTTGAATTGGTTGTAGCATTTAGTGCTGGAATGAAAACCCAAAACCAGGCTATTAGGGCGACGGCAATTCCCGTTGCCAAGTCGAAAATAAAATGTTGTTTCGTCGTCAATATCGAGATACATAAAGCGATCCATGCACTCCATACAAACGCCTCCTTGATTCCATAGATGATTTTCCAACGGCGTAAGACCAATACGATCAGTAGACTTTGTACCACGTGTAAACTAGGCCAAGCATTCCATGGATTGTCCGTGGAATGCATAAAATCACCATACCAAAAACCCCAGAACCCCTCTCCTGACCTGACCTCTAAAGGTATGTGGTCTCGAATATGTATCTCGGTCGGTAAGAAGATAAAAATGAGACAAATCATCCAAGTCAGAATGAATAGGGTTTGATGAAATGCGAACATCTCCCTTACTCTCACATCGTTTTCGCGCCCGAACCAAGCGGCAGCTGGATAGTAGAGATAGAGGGATAAATAGATGATAAAACTCCAAGCGACGAACGGAATTTTCTCATCGATCGTTGTACCTGGGTCAAATGCAGACCAAGCTATGGCATTCATCAGATGATTGATGATGGCGTAGGGCAAAGCCATCGCCAGAAAAAGCAAAACCATCGTCTCAGCAAATAGTCGTGGTTGCTTACGAATCGTCCAATGTCGGCGCCAAATGCGCCAAGGTGAATCAAACAATAGATCACCCATTCAAGCAAAATTCTTGCCACATTTAGGGCAAGTTTTCCATCCTGGTTGGACTACTAATCCGCAGCAGTTATCGACACTGGTTGTCGGCTGACTCTGCGGGGCTGGGCTAGAACTGTATTGACTTCCGCCTTCGGTACCATCGCCGTCGATTGCCTTTTGTGCCGTCTGCTGTTTAAGGAATTCCTGCATCACATCTGGGGTTAGAGCTCCAGCCTCTTTTGCCATTTCCATCATTTTTATCTGCGCATCGTTTTGGCTATCCATGCGTTGGTTTTGATGGTCCTGCATCTGTCCGATTCTAGCTGCTTTTTTCCCTTGAACTTGCTCGAACATCGCCATTGCTTGGTCGACCTTTGTTTGTTTCTTATCCTGGTCGAGGCCATGAAGGGTTTGGACCTTTTCCAATTCGAGATCTTGTAATGCTTTATCGCGTTTGAATTCTGCCTGCCAATGGGCCTCTTGTTTGCGCAATCCCTTCAGTTCTGCCTCCATTTCGACGGTTACTCTGCCGGCGGCTTGAGCACGAGAGATATTGACCTCCATCTCGATACGAGCAAGGGCACTTATTTCCTGCTGGTGGAACATGTGGGCCGCGTGTTCAGCATTCACTGATTCACCTGCGGCGATTGCCGCTTGTTGTGCTCGGTGCCTATCGACCAATTCCATATCGGTCGGATTGGTGATTGCAAATGCTTTGAGTAAGGTGAAGCCCATATTTGATAATAGATTCCTCATCTCCATCTCTGCGGTCATCTCAAGGCGTTCTTGGAATGATGCGCCTCTAAGTTCCTCGGTGCCATTACAAGCGGCGACACATGGTTGAATCACCTTGTTGAGCAATTCGGTTTGAATAATCCCTGCGACATCATCTCGGCGTAGAGTCGGAGCTCTATTGGCAAAGATATTGAGCAACTTAGGCAAGTCGTCCTTAGCGATTTTAAGGCGTAGGTTAGCATGGCCTTTGGCCATCTGTCCATCGCTCATCGCCGCTTCAAATGGCACCATGTAATCCATGGGGCCGGTCATGGCGAATAGCAATCGACGATCAGTGGCAGTAACCCCCATCTGCTCACCGAACCAGCGGCCAAAGCCACCGGCAAGATTCTTGACGATGGTCTCGGAGAGAATATCACCGATTCTACCATCCATTATCATGGCCATCGCTTCATTGGGTTTGAGAATCACCTGTTGGGTGGAAAATGTCTTTATCTTGTCTGCATTAACCATTCGGGCGATGATGTTGGGTTCATCTCTCCATCTATAATCTGCCATGTTATCACTTCTTTTTCTTCT